>JAGQHQ010000011.1 GCA_020431705.1 Candidatus Dependentiae bacterium | reverse complement strand
TTCTTCTTCTTCTTCTTCTTCCTCTTCTTCTTCTTCTTCTTCTTCTTCCTCTTCTTCCTCTTCTTCAAGAGATCCTCCAAAGTCCATATCACTATAATCAAACTCTTCTTTCAAATCGTCTGAAATATCATCAAGAGGAATTTTTTCTTTTGGCATAGACTCAGGCGCACCCTCAATAATCTGATTTAATTCTTGTGGCTCCATAATGTGATACACACGACACACCTGGACAATAGGGCCAGTATGTTCTTTAGGAATCAAACCTTTACTTCCCATCTTTTTTAAAATAGTCTGACTTGGGCGTGTTGTGATAAATTGATGAGAAAATTGCATGGTAGGTACACCACGCTTTAACGATTTATCTTCTTTTTCACCACCACGACGGCTTACTAAACTTGTAACATGCCCACCCAGTACCGCATCAAGATATTCTCGATCTGTCAATATTCGTTCTTCAAACGGAATATACCAACGAGGATTCTTTAAATTACCGCGTGCATCATAGACTTCATCATAATCCATACAATGCATAATGGTTGTTGTAGACGCATAGTAACGCTCAACCGCTTTGAGCCCAAAGGTAAAACCAGTGAACATAAGCAAACATAAAATTGCTAACTTTGCTTTCATTATACCCCCTACACGTTTAAACATTACTAAATCCCTTTTTTCCTAAACCCTTTTGCTAATATAAAATTTTCTCACGTTTTCTTTTTTCTTCTTCTAACGTATTCATGCCAAGCTCATGCAACACATCAGCAAGCGTTTTTGCATTTTTATATTTTCTAAAATGATGCAATACTTTTAGCGCTGTTTGTGCAGCAGGCGTATACTGCAATTTTTTTTTGGCAATTTCAATACTTGTATTACCACTCATGAAGGTCAGCACACTTTGTATGGTAACCTTATCGCGAGGCTCAAGATTTACATAACAAACAAAATTTTGCCCTGTATGTGTAGTATGATCTTTTATATAACCGTAGCTCGCTCTACCCGCATAAAACTCCGTATCCTTATTGTCTTCATAGCTACACCACTTGCTATAACCAAATACCATTGAGCTTGCACATAATAAATATGCTATAATAAACATACTTATTTTGTTTGTTTTCATATTTTTCCTTACTTAACAAACGCAGGTTTTATCTGTCGCGTTGGCTTATACACTGTAGATTCATCATCAACTGATGGTTTTACTTGTGGCGCTAATTGGTATGTCATTGGAACTGGACGACCTGCAACTGGCTTATGAAATTCAAACATCGGCACAAATATCTTTTTACCAGATAAATGGTCTAAAACGTGTCCAATATTTGTTGCACCCATCTCACTAAAATCTTTCAATACTTTTTGCATTGTGTCTCTTACTCTTGAGTTTTCAGTTGTTTGCCGTCTTGCGCCGGCAGCAACATCCACTTCTCTTGCCATTATCTGTTGCAATACCTCATTAATAGCCATGCTTTCTTCATATTTTTTTAAATGTTCCAACACTATTTTTCTCTCTGCTCGATTTAAGTGCACATAACATATAGTAGGATCTACTACTCTAACAGTTTGCATCTTCTGTGCTTGAGACCAATGATACGTAATTATTTTATTCCTAAATGGTGTTTCTGAACGAGCAAATGGAGACTCTTTTCTACACACTTTGTCATACGAATTGACAACACCAGCAATAAATAATACCCCTACAGCCAACGTTACTTTTTTCATATTATTTTTCATAATCCACTCCCTAATTATATTATTCTACTGATTCCAATGTTACCTCTTAAGCCTTATTTTTTCCTTTTAATATCGCAAGATTTTTATGAACCACAGCATTAAACCATGTTTTATTTTTCAAATTTTGATACTTAGTATCCATTATTTTCAAACGCATCAATACACCAACAATCCGTTTTATGTTTGTATTTTTAAAGTCACTAAGCACTTTAATAAGGGTTTTGTAATATGCTTGAATTGGTACAGATTTTTTTGCATTGCCACTAACTTTTTCTGCTGCAGACAGCTTTGGCTTAACTTTCTCTTGTGCCTGAGCTACTTTTAATGCTTCATCAATCGTCTTTTTTGTACCAATTTTTTCAAGTTCTGCAACAATAAAAGCATTCTCTTGAGGCATCAAGCGCACATAACAACGGTTAACAACAACGTCTTTGAGTACCTCTTTTTTTGAAGCTTTTAGCTTTTCTCGTGATGCTGCATCTATAAAATAATATGTAGGCTTTATTGCCTTAAATGGCATTCGACTACGTATTCCAAATTTTTCTTTTTTACATACTTTTTTGTATGCATGCGCAGAATACACAGTGATAAGAGCTAGCGCTGCGCATAGTAATTGTCTACTTTTCATCAGTACCACCCTTTATGTCTTTATTTCTCTTCGTCACACATCCCATAGTGATTAATCGTTACCTGCTTAAATAAACAGCTATATCTCCAATCATTGCCGGCTGATTACTTATCCCCTCCGGACCTTGTAGCGTCCGCGCAGCATTTTCAATTTCACTTAATTTAACAGTCATCACAGCACCCTCATCCTCATCAGATCGAGAAACTGGATATTTTATTGAAAGTGTCCCAAGATCTGTATCAATTACAACTATATGAAAACCAAAATCCTCCAATTGCTCCGGCGAATAACTCCAGATTGTATCTGGTACAAAAGAACGATTTTGAAGGTTTCGTTCTTCCATTACCTTTTGTGCGTACACTTCATACCCAAGATCATTTATAATATGCAAGTTACCACCCACTGCTGCTTGCATCGCACCAACACTCAAAATTAAAGCAATAACACCGTACAAGGAATTAAAAATACCTTTTTTCATTACATTATCCTTTGTAATTAGATTTTATTTTTCTATTAACCCTATTAATATCTTACCATTTGCAACAAAAAGCAGTCAATAATGTGCGAATATTTATCAATAGAATCCAATGCGGGTGCAAAAAACTTAGCAATAGTGTAGTGTTAAAAAGGAATATCAAAAGCCAACCGGCTTCTTAGAATACAATTAAGGAAACTGCTTAATACCGAGCTTTTTCCAATCAGCATCAAATAGTTGAATGCCTTGATGAGTAAGTACATGTGTAGCTGCTTTTTCAAATACTGAAATAGGGAGTGTTGCAATATCAGCTCCAGCCATGATTGAATCATGAAAATGCCGCACATGACGAATTGAAGCAGCTAAAATTTGTGTCGCAAATCCGTATTCATCAATTATCTGTCGCATTTCATGCAGCAGTGAAGCACCATCAACATCGATATCATCCAATCGACCCAAAAAAGGAGAAATACAATGAACCCCAAGTTTGCACATCATCAAGCCTTGAACCAGAGTAAAGACTAGCGTAATATTTAGTTTTATTCCTTCTTTTGCCAAACGATTGATAATTGAATAGTAATCAATGTGACACGGAATTTTTACCACAATGTTGTGCGCAAGCCCGGCAATTACTTTCGCTTGCTTATACACCGCTTCTGGAGATTTTTCTGTCACTTCTACACTAATCTCTCCGTCAGGCAATAAGGTAACAATTTCGGTAATCTGCTTTTTAGGATCACTACCTGCTTTTGCCAACAAACTTGGATTAGTTGTTACGCCGTCTATTAAACCAGTATCAATATATTTTTTAATACTCTGCACATCAGCAGTATCTAAAAATAATCTCATATCTTTTCCTTTATTGTGTGCTAGATAATGCATATCATTTTATAACATTTTTTGTAGTTTTTTATACGCTTTTTTTAATGAACACGCTTTTTTATCAATATCCTGCCACGGATCGCTTTGAGCACTCAAACGTCGGAATATATTTTTTATATGATACTGCTGTGCATTTTTTAATCGTCCAATTTCTTGCCAGAGCAGTGGTGTGGCAATTGGTGCACCAGGCTTTGCACGCACAGAATATGGTGCAACACTAGTCTGCCCAAAACTATTACGTAATACATCAATAAAAATACGATCTTTACGCTTATTCTTGCGCATTTCTAATGTTAATATCTTCATATTACGTGCTACCAGCACTTCAGCACATGAACGAGCAAATTGTTTTGTATATTCAAACGTATGCACTCGCTTTAGCGGTACTACCACATGCAAACCGCGTGATCCGGTAGTCATAACAAAGGTTGGCAAACCTAATGTATCTTCAAGCAACACTCGCAATTGCTTGGCTATTTTTTTTACCACTGCAAAGTCTTTTTTTGAAGGGTCAAGATCAAAAATCATACGGTCTGGACACTGCATTTTATCAATTTTATGTAAACCAATATGCATAGTGATACATCCTTGGTTGGCAAGGTATACCAATGTTGCTGCATTATTGCATACAGCATACCGCACTATACCATTAGTTTTTTTTTTAACAGCTTTTCTTTGTATCCATGATGGAAAATAATCTGAAACATCCTTCTGGAAAAAACCTTTTTCTTGTATTCCTGCAGGAAATCGGTGCATCGTCAACAGTCTATCTTCTATGTGTGGCAACATAGTTAGCGCTATCCGATAGTAATAATCAATCAGTTCACCTTTGGTGATAATTATTTTTTTAAAGGTATTTGAAGAGCCTGTAAAAAGTGCAAAATATTGATTCGTCAAGCGCACTTTATACTTGCCAACTTTAATATACTTAACTAACACATCTTGACCTTTTGTTATGCCACGCATTGCCATCATACAAACACGTGCATTTGTCATGCAATAGATGTATTTTCAACAAATTCTGCCACACAAACCAGCAGAACAAGAGTAAAAAAAGTTTAGATATATTTTATTAATACAGAATAATTAAGCACAAATAGAACAGCTTTTCCAAGCGTCACTTTTTTCTTTCAATATAACGCACGCATAATACAACGTACGCATCACTGCTCTTTTTCTCTACAATGTTTTATTCGCTGTCTTTTACTTGTGAAAAGGTAATAGTAATAACTTCATCAGATTGTGGCTCTGCAATAGTCAAAACCCCATCCCATGCAACAACTTCTTCAGTCGTATAAAAATCAGCACTACCAACAGCAGCAGTTACTCGAGCAATAACACCGTTTTCTTCTTCATCTATTGTGGTAACTGTAATAATAATACCGTCATTGTAATGAAATGTTTCACTAGCCCCTTTTTCTAAGGTAGCATACTGAATCTCCTTACCAAAACGCATAACCTCTATACGCCCTGCTGCAAGTAATGCACCACTTGTTAACAAAAGACCAGTCAGTAATAGTTTCTTTAACATAACATCCTCTTTTTGTTATTTTGTGACGCTTGGAAAAGCTTGGCAAAGTATAACACAAAATCCCCAGCTTTTACAACCAGGGCCTTAAATTATTTGGTTAAAGTATTAGTTACCTACCACATCGTGTAGCATACGAGAAATAGTATCTTTATCAATATTTGAACATGCAATATCTACACCCATTTTATAGAAATAATCTTTTGGTTTAATTACTTCAACATTATTTATTTCCAAGAATGTAAGACCAGTAATAATCCCAGTGCGCTTATTACCATCAAGGAATGGGTGATTTTTAATAATATGGAACATGTATGCAGCAGACATCTTGAAAATATCATCATGTAAATACTGGCCATCAAACGTCGCTTGCGACATTGCAATAGCAGAGTTGAGTAAGCCAACATCGCGAACACCATGAATACCACCAAAACAATTTATTTGCTCACGGTGAATTGCAATAACGTGCTGTATCAGCAAAAACTCTATGTTATTCATCAGCTAGCTTTTGCAAATCATCAGCATACCGATCCATTATTTTTTTTACTGCTTTCATTATTTTTTGGTCCTTATCATCCCTTTTTTTGCCCTTTTTTACCGGCCTAATTGTAATGTTTGTACCATCAGTAGTAATTTCAAGCACTGTTTGAGCAGTAATATTCAGGAGATCCAAAATTGGCTTATCAATAATGAGTGCAAGACTATTACCGTATTTAGATAATTTTTTAACCATGATTACCTATTCAGATTCAAATTAACTGATTTTAGCATAACACACTGTAAGTACATTGTACAATGGTATTAATTAAAAAAACCCCAGCTTCTACAACCAGGGCCCATACTTTCTAAGTAGCACGTCTATAACAACATTGTATATTATATAAAATAGAAACTTCGTTACAACTAATGACACACTTTTTATTCTTGTGTTACAAGAACTTCTAGCTCAAGAGATTTATGTGATAATGAAAAATAATAGTAATATTTTCTTTATCATAGTATCTCTTTCCTGTTGTAATACTTAAAAAGTATGTTAGGAGATAACAAAACTAATCAATTTGTTAGAAACAAATATTACTTTTTTAACTCTTTTCCCTTCAAGCCACTTTGCAGCCTCTTTTCTTGCCAATGGTTCAACCTCTTGTTGTATTGCATCAGCAGCAACCAAAAGTGTTGCTCGTACACGGCCGTTAACTTGTATCACTATTTTTATTTCTTGTGTAACAAGAAATGCCGGATCATACGTTGGCCATTGGCAATCATCTAACCTCTTGCTGCACATACGTTCTAACAACTCACTTGCCATGTGTGGTGCAAGAACAGAAAAACAAACTAAAATACTTTCAAGAGAATTTTTACTTATTCTCATTGATACTGCAGTAACATCATTGAGCAATTCCATAGCAGCAGAAATTGCTGTATTTGGCTTAAAACGATCAATCCTCTCTTGAAACTCCTTAATGAATTTATGCACGCGTTGCGTAACATTTTTATCTTCTTGTCCATCAACAATATTTTTTGTATCAGAACAAAAATCCCAAAAACGATTTACAAATCGTTTAATACCAAGTAAGCCCGCATCTTGCCATTCACAATCAAGCTCTGGTGGCCCCATAAACATCATGTACATTCGCAATACATCAGTACCGTGCTGTTCTACAATAACGTCTGGGTTAACCGTATTACCTTTTGATTTAGACATTTTTTCTACGAGACCACTTTTTTCTGAATATTTCAGAACCATACCTTGATTAAACAAGTTTTTAAATGGCTCATCAAATGGTATATGCCCTAAATCGTACAATACTTTTGTATAGAATCGTGCATACAACAAATGTAAAATTGCATGCTCCACACCGCCAATATATAAATCAACCGGCAACCAATAGTTCATATCCTCTTGAGTAAATGGTTTATCTGGAAGTTGCGGACTTGGATATCGCAAAAAATACCAACACGAACCAGCCCATTGCGGCATTGTATTTGTTTCTCGTTTTGCATGTCCATTACACTGCGGACATGTTGTATTAACCCACTCAATAACAGTAGTAAGTGGAGATTCTCCTGTTCCTGTTGGCTGATATTTTTTTACCTCAGGAAGTTTAATTGGTAATTGATTTTCTGGAACCGGCACAACACCACATGTATTACAATGAACCAATGGAATCGGTTCACCCCAATAGCGTTGACGAGAAAAAATCCAATCACGTAAACGATACGTTGTATGCCGTTGGGCAAAGCCTTTTTGCTCGCAATACGTGATAATATGTTCTCGCACATCTTTACCTCTGTTGCCAGCAAACTCTGACGGTGCAGTTAAAATACCATTTTGCATATCGATATAACATTCTTCAAGGTTTTTTATACGCTGTGCACGCTCTGAATCATCTGCTGGAAAAAGAACTGTGTTAAGGGGAATATCATATTTTTTTGCAAACTTAAAATCACGTTCATCGTGTGCAGAACATTTCACCATTCCCGTTCCGTAATCAGCAAGTGCAAAACTTGCTACCCAAATCGGTAAATCATTGCCACTAACTGGATCTTCTATATATCTACCAGTAAAAATTCCTTTAATGTCATGCTCATCATAATGCTCCTGCATACGTGCATTAATAATCTCATCACAAAATGCCAGAATATCAGCTTTATGTGGAATACCCTCAAGCAATTGGGGTAAAAATGGGTGATCTGGCGCAATAACCACAAACGTATCGGCTACAAATGTTTCAAAATGCGTAGAAAATGTTTGAATAGTTAAATTAGTATCTTTTACTGGTGCAGTAAAAATCAGTCCCTCACTTTTTCCAATCCAATTTTTTTGCATCAACTTTACTTTTTCTGGCCATTCGAGTGTATCCAAACCATCAAGTAATTTTTTTGCATACTGTGTAATTTTTAATACCCATTGCCTTATTTTTTTTGGTACAACAACAGTATCGCATCGCTCACAGCCGCCATTAATCACTTCTTCATTTGCCAAACCAGTCAAACATGATGGACACCAATTAATTGGCGTGTGATCTTCATATGCTAGACCAGCCTTATATATTTGCAAAAAAATCCATTGTGTCCACTTATAATAATCTGAATTAGTGGTATTTATCTCTTTTGACCAATCATAAATGGCACCAATATATGCTAATTGCCGCTTAAAGTTTGCAATATTGTGAGCTGTAGAAGTCGCTGGATGAATACCGCGTTTTATCGCATCATTCTCTGCAGGAAGTCCAAAAGCATCCCACCCCATTGGGTGAAGAACATTGTACCCTTGCAACCACTTAATACGCGCATAAATATCAGATAACACATAACCACGCCAGTGCCCAACGTGCAATCCCGTTCCAGACGGATATGGGAACATGTCTAAGCAATAGAATTTTTTTCCTGAACCAACTGATTTGGTTTGCGCTGGTGGATTGTGCTTCCACTCATTGCGCCACTTTTCTTCTATGCTTTTTACATCATACTTCATGTGCGACCTCATGATAACGGTTTTCGATATGTACACTTGTAGGGTATCGTAACACAAAAGACACTTAACAAAAAGCATTATCAGTATTTTTACTTTTTATGCAGCGTGTATCTTACATCAATACACACCCTTATCTATATGATACAGTAAGGTATGATGTTAAGCATATGCCATCTTTGCAATAAATCTAAAGGAAACCTTATGAATCAACAAAAAATAGCATCAAGTACTCCTATACAACAAAAATATGAAGAACATATTCTCGTAGTAAAAAGAAACACACTTTTAGCAGAACACAGTTGGCACGGTATTAATGCTGAAAACCTTGATCACTATTTGACGATCATCAAAAAATACAAAGAGTTTTTGCCCCGTAAAGCTATGGAACATGATCCAACATATAAGCAAATTATTCCCTATCTTGTTTTTGAATATGATAATCATTATTTCTTAATGCAACGCAGCGATACCGCTTCAGAAGAACGCCTAAAAAGCAAATTTTCTTTGGGCATCGGTGGACATATGCAAGAAAAAGATATGGTAGGTAAGACTATTTTTGATTGGGCCAAACGAGAGTTCCATGAGGAAATTACATACAACGGCAATTGTACCATCAAGCCACTCGGTATTTTGAATGATGACTCTAACGATGTTGGCAAAGTACATATTGGCTTAGTACTTTTATTGAGCGGAGACTCTCCTAATATTGCAATCAAATCAGAATTGCAAAACGGAAAACTCGTTACGCTAGAAAAATGCAAAGAACAATATGATAACCTAGAAAACTGGAGCAAAATTGTTTTTGACTGTTTATATAAAAGATATTGCGAATAAAAAGGCAACCTGCTACACCTAAAAGTATAAAAGAATGCAGAGCTAAAGCACCAAAAATACAGAAAGAAAGCAAGAAAAGGAGTATTTGGATGCACAGAGTAAAAGATTTTAAAAAAGGCCTTCAACATGCCGCAGACAGCATAAGCATGATTTGGCAACAAAAAACATTACTTTTATACTTAGGAGTTTTGGCAATTGCTAGTATTTTTTTGCTCCTTGTTTTTTATAATGCATTACTTTTTAGTGTAAGTAGTCAACACTATCCAGGAATTCTATCCAATATAGCCAACATAACAGAACGGCTTATAAGTACACCTGATTGGTTTCGTTTTTTAGGAAAAATGGCAATCCTATTTTGTACTCTTTTTATAACAACACTTTTTAATGTTGCACTTGTTTGGCATGCTAAAAAAATATTAGAAAAAATACCTACAACGCTTCTTATAAGCATACGAGCAAGCGTCGCTCATTACTATATGATTGGTATGTGGGCTCTTATCTCAATGGCCGGCATATTGATACAACAAAAAAGAACTGATCTTATAGAGTCTATTGAGCAATTAACAACACCACTTACCCTTATATCTATATTGATTGCTATAAGTTGGTTCTTACTTACGTTTTTTGTGATGCAAGTGATTGTTTTTGAAGTTCATACAAATATTTTTACCATTATTTTACGCTCTGGTTCACTTGTTAGAACGCTTTTTTTTAAGGTGCTAGGTGGCCAATTCTGGCTCGGTTTAATCATGATATTAGTAATCACTCCACCAATTGTTTTTGCTAATGTTTACCCCCGCTTTGTTCATTTTGAGCTTGGTACTATGATTGTTGTTTTAGCCCTGAAAAGTATTCTTTCTACCGCTCAAGCGCTCTTTAAAACTATTCTTTACCAAGAGTATATATCTCAAAAAACGCATCCTCACCCAAGCATAAAATGGAAATAAAATTCTTCTAAATTTGGTTTAAATATAAAAGAATTAAAAAATTCCTTTTATATTGGGTATTTGAGCTAGTTAGAATTTTTACTCGTTATGCGATTGAAGTAAAAAAAAAATTTCAGATTGATACTTGCAGCAATGGTCTCCAACCACGTTTTTTTTGGTCTATAATCTATGTCGATAGTACATCCTATCTCTGGATTATAACGTCTTTCTTTATTGGAAATACCAAACATAGGAATATCAGGTAAAGATGGTTTTTGTACATTCCAGTCTTTATCAAAGCATGTACATGCAGTACCCACGATTATTGAATAAAGCGCTGAACCGATTGTGCAAGAAAGTTTTTTCGCAGCTATTTTTCCTATAGTTCCTAAATATTTTTCAGCTGCGTTGATAACACCATATTTTTTTGCCAGTCTTTCACCTAAATCCATAGAAACTTTGCTTCCAGCAATATTAATTACGTTGAAAGCCTGTATATAAAGAGGTGTTTTTATGACTTGTTCATGAAAAAAAGAAGGGTTTTTTTGCTGACGCGTATGCATATACCTCATTACTTTAATGAATGGTACATTATCAAGTAATGTAGAAAATGCACCACAATACTGTGTCATCCGACACAGATCGTTGTGGGAAACCAAGAAAAATCTATATATACAATGCATAGCAATATTTTCAAAAAAATGACTCGAGATATTACGAGGACTAATGGGTAACGTTATCATGCCATAGCGAGTGTCTAAAGTAATAGGCTTTTTAGAATCAAAACATGTTGGTTTTACATATTTTTTGTAAAGCATTGAAAGTGGCAAATGAATAAACACTTTCTACAGACAGAACTCCATCTTTGTTGGACGTGCTGATGGTTGCATTTTGGATACTGCAACTATATTCAACAGTAAAGCACAAACTAAAAGGTATTTTTTCATTATCACCCTTTATCCTATCTGAAAATATAATTATTTTTTTGAGGTAAAAATACCTCTAAATTTATATTATATATTAGCACCCATCTGTATCGTTGTCAAATAGAAATAAGCTTTAATATGGTTATTTAAAATTTGGCCATAAAGACGCTTGGTCTCAAGTATCTCACATGTACTGAACTAGCACACTATTTGTCAATCTATATATAGTATGTTACTCTAGAAAAGATAAATTATATGAGTTTAACCCTTTAATCCCTTCTTAGATTATTTACTAATAAAAGATTCTACATCTTTATCATGCTAAGAAGACTCTACAGGATTTCCCTTTATGTCAAAAGAATGTATCAGGCCAGAACAGTTTGCTAGGGTAAATAACCACACACAAATTACGGATGAAAACCTTACACTCAGCAAAGAGCAATTAGATGAATTGAGTGTATTATATGAAGGTATATTCGATCGTTTTGTACCGGGAAAATTAATAGTCGGCACCATTGCTCGTATAGATCAAGACGGCATTTTGGTTAATATCGATTACAAATCCGACGGCCTTGTACCTCGTTATGAATTTGGACCACATGAGCTTGAAAAATTTAAAGTAGGCGACGATATAGAAGTCATTCTTGATGAACTTGAAGATGTTCAGGGTAATGTAATTCTCTCATACGAAAAAGCAAAAGCAATGCGTGCGTGGGATGAGATTACTAAATTACATGAAGAAGGTAAACCTGTAGACGGTACTGTTACTCATAAAGTTAAAGGTGGTTTAAACGTTGATATTGGTATTCCTGCGTTCTTGCCAGGATCACAAATTGACCTACAACGTGTATCTGATTTTGATCAATATGTTGGGCAAACAATTACTGCCAATATTATTAAACTTAATAAAAAGCGTGGTAACGTTATTATCTCTCGCCGGAAGTTCTTATCAGAACAACGTTCTGAATCACGTAAAAAAGTGCTTGATACACTCAGTGAAGGCCAAGTAATTCAAGGAATCGTTAAAAATATTACTAACTACGGTGTGTTTATCGATATTGGTGGTGTGGATGGCTTGCTTCATATTACAGATATGACTTGGGGCCGCATTTCCCATCCAAACGAATTAGTAAAACTCGGCGACAGCATTACCGTAAAAGTACTCTCCTTTGATAAAGATAATGAGAAAATATCTCTAGGCTTGAAGCAACTTGAAGAAAATCCATGGCAGAAAATTGCTGAAGTTTATAAAGTAGGCGATAGAATTAAGGGAACAATTTCAAGTATTACTGATTATGGTCTTTTTGTAGAAATTGCAAAAGGTGTTGAAGGATTAGTACATATTTCTGAGATTTCATGGACAAATCGCATCAATGATTTGGCACATAAGTTTAAAGTTGGCCAGACAATTGAAGTGTTAGTTGTTTCTCTCGATGTTGAAAATAGACGCATGTCATTAAGTATCAAACAGCTTGCAAAAAATCCATGGGAATCTGTTGCAGAACAATTTACAGTTGGTCAAAAAATCAAAGGAACTATCAGTAACATTACTGACTTTGGTATTTTTGTACAATTGTTACCTGGCATAGACGGCCTTGTTCACATTTCTGATCTTTCATGGACTGAGCATATTGAGCATCCAGCAGATCGCTACAAAAAGGGTGATGAGGTTGAGGCTATTGTATTAATAGTTGATGTTGAGAATAAAAAAGTATCTCTTGGCATTAAACAACTTTCTCAAGATCCATGGGAAGGCATTGAGAAGGAATATCCTGTTGGAAAAATCATTACTGGTGAAGTTTCAAAAATCACTAACTTTGGTGCATTTGTAAAACTCGCACTGGGAGTAGAAGGTTTGATACATATCTCTGAGTTATCTCAAGATCGTAATGTTGAAAAAGTAGAAGATATACTCAAAGTTGGTCAACAAGTAGAAGCGCGTGTGATCAATGTTAATAAGGAAGATCGTAAGCTCGGCTTAAGCTTAAACCTTACAGAAACGAAAAAAGAAAAGGTTATAAAACAACAGCGCCCGCAACAACGTAAACCTGAAAAACAGAAAGCAGCTGCAAAACCGAAAAGTCTGTTGCAAATGGAACTAGAAAAACACGCTGCACGACAAGAAGATAATAGCGACACAGAATAATCTCCTTCGATAGGAATTTTGCTATGAAAGAAATAACTTTTGCAATGATAAAACCAGATGCAGTTGGTGAAAAAAATACTGGTAAAATCATCACTATGATAGAAGAAAAAGGTTTTGATATTGTTCGCATGCTCAAAGGCAGATTGCGCAAAGAAGATGCAGAAAACTTCTACGCAATTCACAAAGATCGTCCATTTTTTGGCGAACTCGTTGAATTTATAACTTCAGGCCCAGTTATTGTTATGGCACTAGAAAAAGATAACGCAATTGCAGATTGGCGTAAACTTATGGGACCGACAGATTCAAAACAGGCACCTGAAGGAACCATTCGTCATGCATTTGGTACTGATGTTGGCATAAATGCAGTACATGGCTCTGATGCACCAGAAACAGCACAACAAGAATTAAGTATGTTTTTTCCTGATTTGGTGAAACAATAACTATGTTCAATGCGAATCCAAAAACGTACAATAAATATAAAAAAAGAGCTGGAATAAATTATTCCAGCTCTTTTTTTATATTTATTTTTTTACATTTAAAGCATATCAATAATTTCTAATATCTTCTTGCTCCATTTTCTCAAAAGTTTGTTGCATTGTATCGGCTGGCAATCTGCCAGTTACAATTTTAAAGCTCATAATACTAATGCTTAATACTACAGACAGAGTATTTGATAGATACAACAATTTTAATAATTTATTACGATTGATTTTAGGAAAGAGCCAAATAGCTATAACCCCCTCAACCATTACATTTAATACAATCATAGCGATAAGAAAAAGTAATGCATATAAAAAAATATTCCATACTGGTAAAGGAATATCTGGTGTACCAATACCAAAAGAAATTTCAACCGCACTGCGGACATACCATGCCATAAAATGAAAAACAACTCCACCCAAAAAACCAACTATCGCGGATCCCGAATTCATTACAAAAGTGCCAGTAACAATTTTAAAAAAACCAACGTTTGACATGAGAAATTTCATGAAAAAAAGCTCTATACCAAAACCAATGAGTAAAGCAGCTATAGAAAAAATGGAATAAAAACATGGCTCAGCAAATAATACCGGCATCCATACGTTTGCTTGCAGATTAAAAAAAGATAACACGCTTATACAACCAATTATATAGCTATACTTCTCCATACTTTTCTCCCTTGTTTGTCTCACTGTAGCAAATTTGGCAAGAAAAAGCCTACTATATAAAATTTTTGACAAGACTTATAGAAAAAACGGTACACGTAATAAATACATAAAAAAATATTTCTGGGAAAGATACGGAAATTATTCTTGAGGATTTTGTTGCTGCACAGCTTTATCCAAAACACCATTAATAAATTTATAGGAATCTTTTTCAGCAAAGCATTTCGCAAGTTCAATGGCTTCGTTAATAACAATGTTGCTTGGAGTCTCACCTCGAGATAACTCCCATAATGCGAAGCGCAAAATAAGCTTTGTAACAACTCCAATACGCTCAAAGCGCCAATTAATCAAAAGTGGCATTATTGTATTATCAAGTTCATCACGCGCATCAATAATTGCTTGAGCAATTGTAACCACCTCAGAATTAAAAGGAATAGAAAGGTTATAACCACGGTTAAACATATCAACAAGCGATTGCAATGGAGTTGAATATTCATAAGACTCAGCAACATATAGCAAGTGGAAAATAAGCGAACGTACATCTCGACGAGACAAATCATTGTACACGATCTCTGGATGTTTTTGTGGCTCGCATGTTGCCATGATATCTCTCATTATTTTTTTACGCGTTCAATATATTGACCATCTCTTGTATCAATTTTGAGCATATCTTCTTCGTTGATGAAAAGTGGAACCTGTAATACCATGCCCGTCTCTAATGTTGCTGGCTTTGTTGCACCACCTTGAGCAGTATCACCACGCACGCCCGGCTGTGTATCAATAACTTTTAACTCAATAAAAAGCGGTGGCGTTACTCCAATCGGCTTCTCATTAAAATATAAAATAGTATAAACCTCTTGTTCTTTAAGATAGTCAAGCACTTCAACAAGCTGCTCTTTATTGAGTGCAACCTGCTCAAAACTCTCTTGGTCCATAAATTGATACAGCTCATCATCTTGATACAGATACTGCATTTGCTTATAAGCTAAATCTGGTGCAGAAAATTTTTCTCCTGAACGAAATGTTTCTTCATGCATCAACCCAGTGATCATATTTTTCATTTTTGTGCGAACAAATGCACCACCCTTGCCAGGTTTAACATGTTGATAGTCCAAAACCATATATGGCGCATCTTTGAAAAGAATTTTAGTTCCTTTTTTGAAATCAGAAGTCGCAATCACCGCACAAGCCTTTCTTATAAATTCATACCGTAAACTATTTATATAGATTTAGTATAGAAAAAGTCCTAAAAAAAGCAATCATTCGCACCCACACTAATTAATTAAAATTAGAGTTATCAATATTAAGCATACAAATTGAATTAATTGAAATAAAAAATACAATTACCTCAGATTGAATATAGTTACTTTACTCAGCAAATCTTCGTAAGGTATTTGTATAGTTCTATTTGTATTAATTTGTTGACATGGTATATCCAAAAAATGATATAATTAAAATGTATAAACATACTTTATGCTCATTTAAAGGCAAGAATATGACACAAAAACGTATTACGTCATTAATCATAGTGATTGCATTACTTGTAAGCCCAGCACTACAAGCACAGCAAGGGCCTACGGGTGGCAGGTGGTTTGGTAACTATAGCCTACCGAGTTTTCAACGTATCTTGAATCAAGGACAGCTTATCTTTGAGTGGATAAAAGAAAACCCAGGAAAATCTAGTGTTATTGGCGCTGGAGCTATGGCATTGATTGGTACTGCTTATTTATTGATGCGGCACGACTCAGATATTTTAGGTTTTTCACCAAATGATATAAGCGATCAAATTATATCCAATCAAAATAAAAAAAGTTTTATAATAAAAAAAAAAAGAAAGCGAAAATAAATTAGAAATTTTCTGTTATCCTAAGGATAAAAATAAACTCAAATTAAACATCTATATAAATAAGAAACTTTTTTATTCTATAGAAAATCTTAATAAAATAAAAAAGAATATTAAAAATACTATCACATATGTACTCAACACACATAACAATAATATAACAAATGTCATGCAAGCGCTAGTTGATATAGAAAATTCTGACGATAACACAGGTACAAAGGAGATTACTATAGTAAGCATTAAACAACATCGCAAAAAAATTACAAAAAAAATTACATTTTCAAAAAAACCATTAACTCTTATTGATAAAAACAATGACTTAATTACTATTACATCTGAAGATAAACAAAAAAAATCTACGAAAAGTATATCTTATTTGCAAAACCAAAATCAACAAATGAAAGCAGCAATAGATATTATTAACCTGTTACTGTTAGATAGCACTGTGAGCAAACAGATTAAAAGCTCTACTAAAAAAACTCACTAAGAAAGTTACAAGTTATATTTCTCCTGAAATAAAAGAGAGAGATGCTATAACAGCGATTATAGTATCTATACACAACAGTTGCAACTGAAAGTTATTTGCAATAACAATGTAGTATTCACTGATCAATCAATATCTTTAAACCTGTTTTTGCGTTATACTTTCCATGAAGCTGTTAATAAATATTTAGGTTAAAGATAACCAAAAATAAAGCGTGAGCGCTATGCTTGAAAAAAAAGATCCAGAATTGTTATGTATTATAAATCAAGAATTGCAACGACAAGAAAATACCATTAATTTAATTGCCTCGGAAAATTATGTATCAAAAGAAATTCTTGAAGCAACTGCATCAGTACTTACGAATAAATATGCTGAGGGCTATCCTGGTAGACGCTACTATGGCGGATGTAAAATTATAGACAAAGCAGAGCTTTTGGCTATTGAACGATGCAAAAAACTATTTAGTGCTGAACATGTAAATGTACAAGCACATTCAGGCTCTCAAGCAAATATGGCAGTTTATCATGCATTACTACAACCTGGTGACACTATTTTAGGCATGAGTCTTTCTGAGGGTGGCCATTTAACTCATGGGCATCAAGTAAATTTTTCTGGTAAATTGTATAATTGCATTGGTTATAAGGTTAATAAGCACACAGAGCAAATCGATTTTGATGAAATTGCTGAGCTTGCACACATGTATAGGCCAAAATTAATTGTTGCTGGCGCTTCTGCCTACTCTCGCACTATTGACTTTGTAACGTTTGCTCAAATCGCAAAGGATGTCAGTGCATATTTTTTAGCAGATATTGCGCACATTGCTGGTCTGATTGCCGCTGGTTTACACCCAAGCCCTATTGGCCATGCAGATGTAGTCACAAGCACAACGCATAAAACTCTACGTGGACCACGTGGTGGTTTGATTATGTGCACAAAGCAACTTGGTGAAAAAATAGATAAAGCTGTTATGCCTGGAATACAAGGCGGTCCATTCATGCATATTATTGCAGCAAAGGCAATCGCATTTTATGAAGCCCTACAATCTGATTTTAAAGAATATCAACAACAAGTGATTAATAATGCGCAAACAATTGCGCAAACATTAGAACAACGTGGCTACCGAATTGTTGCTGGTGGCACTGACAATCATTTATTAATTGTCGATGTGCGTAATAAAAATATTTCTGGAAAAGATGCAGAAATTATACTTGAAAAAACTGGCATTGTGCTTAATAGAAACTGCATTCCTTTTGACCCAAAAAAACCTTGGATAACCAGTGGCATCAGAATTGGTACACCAGCGATTACTACACGAGGAATGAAAGAACAACAAGCACAACAGATTGCTATATGGATTGACCATATCATACAAAATAGAAATAACCAAGAACAACTCAATTACATCAAAAATGAGATTAAGAATCTTTGTACAACATTTCCTATTTATTCACAATATTTCTAAAAAAAAGAAAAATTAAAAAAATTTTGACGTATTAACTCAAAATATCTAAAATACATTGCGACTAGAAATGTTAATTTTTAAACGGCGCATCATTTTTACTAATGTCCAGGGGATATATTTATGAATTTACACAAAAAATATTTTTCTATATTATTTTTATGCTCTAGTATTGTAATTCCTAGTTTTGCTATGAATAAAAATAACATAATAATTCAAAACAATAGATCTGGACAGCCATGTTTCCTTGCAAAGGATAATAATTGGTATTTAGTACAATCTCAGCTAGGTCAGCGCTATATTTTACATGACCAAAAAGAATATGAGCTTAACGAACATGATGGAAAATACTATTTAGTAGGTGATAAATGCTACTGTTCACTAGGCCAAGTTACACAATATGGTAATCAGCAAAATACTGGAAATAACCGATATCCATTAAACAATCAACAATATAATCAACAAAATGTGCAATACAATAATCAACAAAACCTACTAAATAATCAATACCAAGTCATACAATATGGTAATCAACAAAACATGGGGAATAACAACCAGTACCAGTCGAATAATCAACAGCAGAATATGTTGTATAAACCACAAAGTATAAGTAACAATCAATATCAGAATTTTAGCTTATACAACGAAGAAGAATCATATTCTAGCTCTGAAGATGAAGAAAAATCTCCTGCTTTATTTGATTTATATCAAGAAGAGTTCGCTACGCTCAATAATGAAGAAGGAATTGTTGCTATTAATCGATTCACTATTCCTTACTTAAAAAAAGAATTAAAAAATACTAATATAATCACGCAAGAATTAGCAAAAAAAAATTACTTTGAAGGTGTTATAAATTTAGAAACAAAGGTGGCTACTGGTACCATCAAGAGTGATAGCGGTGAGCGTATCCTAGCACAAATATCTGCCAGTGGTTTAATCAGCCTGCTTTATAAGAAAGACCCTAAACAAGATAATTACATAAGTAATCTTGCTCCGATAGAAAAAAAAAATAAAGGCCTTGTTCAAATTATAGGGCAAAAATATCCTCACTTACCTGATACCACTTACAAATTTCATACTGGTTCATTACAGGAATGGAGCAACTTTGGCGCAAAGATGTTCGGCCTTGGAAATACAGATCAGATCTTTTATAAAGTAAACAAACAAGGAACTGAACTGACAGATGAGGTATATAAGAGTAATGATAAATATCATTATCTCAATGGATGTAAAAATATTTATACAATATTAAATGTTATTAAAAAAAATACTAATAAAAAGTAATTATTTAATATAAACATTTATACGCTATATAAAAATATAAAAAAATCCTCAGCAATAAAAATCTGGGGATTTTTTTATTAAACTATTAAGCTGTGTTCTATGCAAACTGCTCAACGTATACAAAGGAATTGGTAATGGTAGTAATTGCTAGAAAAATACTTCACCCCGCGCAGAGCTTATTACAATCACAAGTCATAAAAAATTTTTTTATCTTCTCTTTTGGCTCTTTACTCCGCCAGGGAATATCACTCATTATGTCACCAATAACCTTAAGTATTTTAACACCATCTGATTACGGTCTATTAGCACTAGCCAATTCTTTTATAAGCGTTATAACAGTTTTTGTAGGCATGGGATTACGTCAATCATTTCAACTTGATTATTTTCATTGCACACCGCAAGAGCGTAAAAAATTAATTAACGATAACATTATTATTTATTTGCTTGTTAGCACCCCACTTTTTGTTCTTCTAAGTTGTTTTTATAGAAAAATTAACACAGTTATTTTTATTGATAGTGCTTCATACAAATTGATTTTCATGAGCTTGTTGGTCTCATTTATTTACTTCTTTGTTGAGTTTTTCTATCAAGTTTTAAAATACCAATGCAATGCAAAAAAAATTGCCCTGCTACAAGTAAGTATTGCGCTACTAACTGTTGGTTTAAATGTCTTTTTTCTATTGTATCTACAGTGTGGCGTTGCCAGTATTTTATGTGCACAGGCGGTTGGCATGCTCGTAGTAACTTTTATTGCACTCAAAACATATATTAAAAAAAATTGCTTTGCGTTTTTTGATATGCAGCGCAGCACACAAAATATAACTAACTATATTGCACGGGGTTTACCATTTATCCCAAGCGTGTTATTTGCCTGGATACTAAGCTGTGGCGATAGATGGATCCTTGCACATTATTCAAACTTGCATAATGTTGGTATTTACTCATTGGCAAACAGCTTTAGCCAATTGTTTCAACTCCTTATCTTATATCCAATGACTGCATCATATATTCCACATGTGCTTAATACGTTTGCTCAAAAAAAAGATCAAATACACACACTAGAACAGATTAATAAAAAAACAATGATAGTATGTATGACACTTGTTACAATTACCATTACAGTTGGCTTTATATGCACCAAATCATTTTTATATACCCTGCTACCTACTCGCTATCATGAAGCAATCAATTATATCTGGCTGTTATTAATGGGATATGTCTTTTTATTAGGTACTTATTTTAGCACCATACTTATCCAGTTTAAACAAAAACGTTTATTCACGGCATTTGCTTTTATAACTCCAGCGATACTCAATATTTTGTTAAATATTTTATTGATTCCACACTTTGCCATTTATGGATGCGTTATCGCTACGTTTTCTTCATACGCTGCGTATTTTGCCCTGACACTTTGGTATAATAAGCGCCTAACCCCTGCCAATAACCTTTAAGCGATTCTACATCTCGTGCAACAAACGAACAAAAAAATAAACCTAATACAGACCACCAATGTGCAAAAATTTTAAATTTATTATGTGGATATACGTTTTTAAAAAACAAGTATCTATAGTTTCTTAAAAAGAGTGCTTTGCGTTCGGCAACCTTTGCACGATTTACCGGGCTTTTAATATGTTTTAGTTTTGCTGTCGGATTATAAAAAAGTCTATGGTTTTGCGATACTCGCCAAGAACAATCAACATCTTCTAGATATGCGTATTGACCAAGTTGCTCATCAAATAAATAGTGCAAAAAAATATCACGCCGGTAAGACATACAACATCCGCCAAGCACCTGCACATCTTTAAATGTCGTTGTACCATAGGCATGTGTGGGCATACCAGAAAATGTAAAATTTCCTGAATCATGATCTCGCTGCAATAAAAATAAAACACGTAGCCAACGATGCATATTATTTATTTTTGGCAGTACATTAATAACACACCCCATACCACCAGCATAATGAGTATTGCTCTCAAAGATCGCATCCATTTTTTCAATATAGGTTGGTTCTAAGATTGTGTCATCATCAACAAAGTGGAAAATATCCGCTGATACCAAATGGGCGCCAATATTACGCTGATATGACGTCCCTGCTTTTTGCGTATGTTTATATAAGAGTTTTGTATGTGGAAACAGTTTTTGATCAAATGCAGCAATAAATTCTGCATACTCAATCAATTTTTTTGGGCTGCTATCAACAATAACAAATTCGTATGGCTCTTTAGTTTGTTTGGCTACTGATAGAATCAGATTCAGAATATCCTGCAGCCTGTTGCGAGTACATATTACCAAGCTGCTGCTTAATTTTTGCATATAAATCGCCTTCATCTCCAGCTTTGTACAAAATTACTTCTTGCGGCCTTACGCACACGTTACTCGCAACAACCGGCACACCAAAAAATAATGCCTCTCCTACACTCACACTATCACCATCGCTCAATGTTGGGCGAATAAATAGAGTAACTTTTTTTAATAATGGCCAAAGCTCTTTCTGTCCACACAAAAAATAAACATGCTCATGCAATCCATGTTGCTGTATTTGCTTGTTGAGCTCTTTAAAATAGTTGGCGTTACCAACTTCGCCAAGTGCAACTACCAACCCAATAGCGTTATTTTCATTTCTTAAACGGAGTAATACTTTAATGCATCGATCTACCCCATATAAGTCACGCCCATCATTCATCAGGCATAACTTAAATGCGTTAACCACTAATATATTTTCATGCTCATTTAAAAAATCAAACAGCTGGGTTGGATATGTTCTTAAAATAGTCTCTTCTTGTGTAGTATCTGGCGGCAAAAAAGCTGATTGCACCGACCATTTTTTTGGCCGCATGATACCATTTTTTTTATAGCTTGTTTCAGTTAGATTGCCAATAAAAATCTGCTCGTCAACATGCTGCATAACTCGATTAAGCTCAACACGAAAATCTATCTCTTTTTCATATAAATAACGGCAATTATGCTCAACAAGAACTATTGTATAGCCCAACAAATTTTTTAAACGCGTTATAAATCTCAACTCATTTAATGATTTGTGCAGATACACTGTATGATAAAACAGTATATGAGGCCGATACCACAACAAAAAAAAGAGTAGCTTGAGACGATACAAAAAAAAGAATTTAAAACGTAATGATTGCCCTGTTTCAAAAAAAGCAACTTTATTTTTTTGTGCACGTAATTTTGCAATTACTCGTTTTATATGAATAGAAATACCACCCAAGGGCGGCGGATACCGCCCCAAGATGGCAATTTTTTTATTTGTTACATTATCCCAATAAGTATGCTCCATCGCATAAGAATAGCTTATTTATTCTTATTAGGCAAAGCTTATATCCCCATTTATTATATCTAATTTAACTTGCGTTCGATATTAAAAAAACTTGATAAAACAAAAATTTACAGTAATCTCCCAGGAATAAATAAAGGCAACCAATCAGCAAATGTATTAAACCGAGCAATCAATAATATTTTGTACATGCTGTATCCAAGTGTAGCATGCACATGCTTTTGACCGAGCAACATCACCCAATTTTTTTTGCACTTGAGTATCTTGTTTTACCAACCAGCAAGCAGCTTTGACAAATCCCGGCACATCGTTCGGTTTAACCAAAATACCAACAACACTTTCCCGAGGATTTATTTGTTTTTTAGCAATATCTTCCAAACGCAAAGCAGGATTAATTACCTGTGCAATTTGCTCCAAATCAGAGGCAATAATCGGTTTACCTAAACTCATGTATTCAAACAGCTTTGTGGGAGAACCAAAAAAAGGCGAGCCATCAGGATTTGGTTGAGTTGCCGATAAAAAGGCATCACAGGCAGACAAATATTCACGTGCTTCTTTTGGCGGCACCATCCCAGTAAATGTAGTAACCGAATTTGCAAAGTTATCGTTTACAATTTGATTTTTTATTTTTTGGTGCAGCGGCCCACCACCAATTAACAAAAAATGTACGTCATCTGACAATGCGGCAATACGCGGAATCATTTGCGCAAGTTCATCAACACCGTGCCAATAGGAAAATGTTCCAATAAAACCAAATACAAACTTACTTTCAATGGCTAGCGCTTTACGGACCGTTTCTCTTTTTTTTGCAAGCTTTTCTGGGTCAAAGAGTTGGGTATCAACACCATTTGGATTAACTATAATTTTTTTTTGGTTGACACCACCTTTAACAAGCATATTTCGTATTGGTTGTGAGACTGCAATAATACGATATGCATACGTAATATTTATTCTTTCAATCAGCCTAACCAACCAACGCATTTTTATTTTCTTATTTGGCGACCAGTAAGCGTCTGTCCAAACCTTTGAGCTGTTAAACTCCAAAATCAATTTTTTTCCATACCACCAACCAAGCAACGCACCAGTACAATTCAAGATGCTGTATCGTTGATAAATAAAATCAACATCATGTTTATTACACAAAACTGCCGCTTGCCATGCAAAAAAAATAGTAGAAAAAAGCGCATTCCCCTTACACCCCAAAAATGATAGCCATGCTGGCATTATGAGCTCTACAAAATGATAGATAGGTAATTGCTCTAACGCTTTAAGCATTGCGCTTGAAGCACATACAACACGGTATCCCAGATTATGAAAACCAGTAATAACACCAATTGTATGAGAAACAGATCCACCAGCCATAAGGTCTTTAGCATCAGAATCTGTCCTTATATATAAAATTTGTTTTGCTTCATTTTCCAAATAGATGCCTCATTCTAATAATAAAAAGTGAACCGATCATATGTAGCCCACCACTTACCATTTTTAATTTACTGTCTGGTTTGTCATGCCAGATAGTAGGAATTTCTTTAATGATATACTCAAATTTTTTACATAAATACAAAAGCTCAACATCAAATGCCCATTGACGCACCGTCAAGCGTGAAACAACTTTTTCCAAAACAACACGTTTAAACAATTTTGCACCACACTGATAATCATAGTAGCGCATACCAAATAATAACCAAATCAATGGTTCATATAAAAATTTACTACCATACCGTTTAACTTTCGGACGTGTAGGAACAACGCGTGCTCCAGGCATATATCTACTTGCAATAATACCATCAGCAAGACCGCTCTGCTGCACTAATTCATAAAAACAGCCTGGTGAGGTTGACATATCAGCATCAACAAAACCAATAAGATCGTTATCTCGCGTTAATGCATCTTTGAATCCTGCAGTAATTGCAAGTCCTTTACCAGACTCTTTAAGCTCAATTATATTAATTAAATAATCTGTATACCCTCGCTTTATTCTATTAATAACATCAACTGTTGCATCTGTACAACCATTAAGCACAATAATAAATTCTGTGCTTAACACATGTTCTCTTTTAAGTTTACCATAAAAATCACCATAGCGCTTCAGTGTGTTGATAATACGCTTTTCTTCGTTATGAGCAGGAATAACAATACTGATTCTCACGATGTGTAACTCACATTTTTGTTATCATATTTTTATTTGTGCATACCATACTATTTTTTTTATCTAAAAGATAATATATCCAGGAAATAAAAAATCCCGGCATAAAGCCGGGATCAATGCACACAATTTATGCAAAAAAATTATCTTGGATACAACTGAGCCAACAAACGACGAATGTAATGTTGCTCACTCCTTAAGCGCTCGTTCTGGTCGCCATCTTTTTTACCGCGCGCCGTTACAACAGACAACAGCATTGCAACACGTATGAGCTCCTGCTCTAATTCATCAATATTCATTTCCTCTAACTCTTTCTGTCTCTCAACTTCTGGTTGATATGCAGCTGGTGTTGGCACGTATTCCATACGTGTCACTTCAAAGCTACGTCTCCTCATTCTTTTAGCAACTTTTTCTGAGACAACTGTTGGATTGTGCGTTGTGCGTACGCGCATAAGATACTCATCGCGCACCACTTCATGTTCATCATCAACCAAACGCTCAAGCATTGCTTCTTGTTCGGTTCTTGCCAAAAATGGCTCCATAATTTTTATGTGCACAAAGCGAAAACCACCAGGATGAAACACATAATGATCAACCTTATCACCAAAAGATGGCTCTTTACCTACCGATACAAATAAATGCGTTTCTTTACCCAGAGCCAACGGAATATGCTGCGTCCATCGTTTTACTGCTACACGATGAAATTTACCTGGTATATTATTACCAATACTAAGCGAGTAATAAATCTCTTTGCGATGTTTATTATATAAGAAAAAATCCGCCGAACGAATAAGTGACGACCAATATGCACTTGCTGATGCACATGAAAATCCAACAAGTACAAACACGATACAATTTAAGCTTCTCATTATGCACTCCTCTTTTAGGTTATCAGATTCAACTCTGTATCATCTTCATAATCGTGTACATATTTGTCAATAGTATTGCCTCTAGTATAACTTAAATTTTCTCAACGCAACAAAACTCATATATAACAGAATCAAGCCATGGTAAAAGCGCCTAATTTGCGTCTTTCCGTATTGTCGTCGCTTATAATGTACTGGCATGTCCAGGATTTTTAACTGCAATTTAGCAGCACCAAACAGCAAATCAAAATCACCAAACGGATCAAAATTTCCAAAAAAAGAGCGATTATCTGCAATCAGTTTATAATCTTTTTTCCACAACACTTTAGTCCCACACAACGTATCTTTGACTTTTTGATTCAACGTCCATGAAAACAGCGCACTAAAAAAGAAATTTGCCAACAAATTTAAAAAGCGCATTGCTTCCGATTCCATGCCATAAACCAAACGAGAACCATTAATAAATTCCCCTTTTCCAGAAACAAGTGCTTTGAAAAACTTTGTTAGTTCTTGGGGAGGTGTAGTTAAATCACCATCTTGAATCATCAAAACATCACCATGCGCCATATCAAAACCCTTGCGTACTGCATCACCCTTACCACTTCCATCTTGCACACAAAATCGTATCGCTTTTTCTGGGTACTTTCGAGCAACGCGTTCTATTTCTTGTAGTGTTCCATCCACAGAATGACCATCAATAAAAATCAAGTCTGTACGCGCCCCCATATTCGGACAACTTTTAACTGCAGCTTCGATATTTCCCTTTTCATTTTTACAGGGAATAATAATTGAAACTGTCACATTTTTTTTATGCGGTTCAAATACCTTTGGATCTTGACGCGCAACAATCCATTGATTCAAACACAAACGTGTAAATCCCGGTATACGTGCAATTATCGCATTGCATATCATTGAAACAAGAGGTATATAACATGGTAACAAAGTAAATTCTCCTTGTGTTACCACTTCAAAATCTGCACAATACAAAAAATTAACCAAATCTGCACGAGAAACCCAATTTTTAAATACTGTTTTTCGACGTAAGCCACATTTCTGGGCAAGCCATAAAATGGGCTCCCATACATATGAATAAGAATCAATAATAATACGAGTATGACGATGGCACAGTCTTTGTAAACGTTCTAAAAAATTTTGAACATCATAAAGCTGCATCGTACTGCACGATAAAATAATATAATCAAATGGCGTATCTACTTGTACATCATCAACAATACCTAAAATAAATTCATACTTAGAATACAGCTTTTTTGCTAGCACAATATTATCTGGATTAGAGTCAACTCCAACACCATATAATGGCTTTACCGCATCAAGTAAATAACTATTGTGGCAACCAATCTGTAGAACTCGAGAGCCTGATACAACAGAAAATTGATAAAATTTTTTAAGACGATTATGATAGTATTTATTTTTTTTTGACCAATAATAAGCAGATATTTCTTGTGAAAATATTAAAGTAAGATCTTTTTTAGTCTGATCACCGTATTGCAAATGTGTATATAAAGTATTTCTTTTATTATGTTTTGTTGCTTGCTTCATGTACTCAAATCGTTGCTAAATATTCTTTGAGCTATTAAGCTCTCCACGCATAGCTTTTTAAGAATGTTCTGGCAATGTATTGTACTAGTTTAGTACATACGAAATTTGTAGGCCTAAATATTTTCATATCATTTTTATATTTAACGTCAAGCCCTTTATTATTATACCAATTTGCCCACTATGTATTTGAATAAGAACGCTATAACATGTCTTCTTTAAAAACATATTCTTCAAAAACATAATCTTTTATACGTTGCATTATCTCATTTGGCAAAAAAACACAATCACTTTCTTTACGTTTTTTTATATATCTAAACCAATTACTACGCACCTTGGTATAATCCCTCATTGTATTCTTCATTTCATTATAATACTCATTATTTACAGGTTCATAATAATTTACAAAAAACGCAATATTCATGTATCTTAACATTTTAAAATGCTGTTCACTTATAGACAAGACATACTTACCATTACAACATTTTTTATAAACCCCTCCATAAATTTTTTCGTCAGAACAAATTGTATGTAAACCAGAAAGTATATCATCAAAACTCCAAGTTTTCTCAACACTACCACCAAAACAAATTTTATCATAGTTCGCTACAGTTAATTTATCTGATTTCTGATACTTTTTGTAACAGTTATTAGAAGAATCTATAAAATGATAATGTGTTTTAAGGTTTCCATTTTTTTTCTCTTTCATCTTATAATAATAAGAGCCTATACTTTCTTGTTTTTGCTCGCAAAACATACTCGGTATATGTACAAAACGTGTCTTACTCACATCTTTCTGTTTGTCAAAAACCTGCTTACCAAAAAGTACTGCTGCATGATCAAAAAAAAGCTGTAGCATCTGCTTACTAGCAGTTAGTTTTATTCTTCTATTTTTTTTTCTAGTCAAAATACCATCTTTCAATGCGTTATGTAATACATACAAAGCATTATATTTGAAGTCAGTTTGAAAATGTATTATCTTTGCCAAAAATTTTTCTACGCCATTTTCTATATCAATAGCTTTGTTTGTACTAATTTTTTCTTTTTTACGTCTATAAATCTTTCTGATCAGACCATCAAGTTCGTACCCATCAATATTCTCTACAAAAAAAGAAAATGCTTGTGGGCTAAGCTTTTGTTTAATTTTCATTTGATGCTTATTACCTACTTGGTTTCGCTTATTATATATTTCACGAACTTCTTCTCTCCCCCATGCATCAAATAAATACATTGTATAATTTCGTAGATCAACAATAAACTTTTCATCAAAATCATGCAGATCTTCCTTCATTTTTTTTAATTTTCTTTGCGCTTCTTCTAATTGTTTTTGTGAAAATAAAGAACTGAAAAAAAAGTGTATTAATGACATTTGTGCGCTCTGATTATTCAGATCACCAAATAATGCTGTAATCTTATTTATTTTTCTTTTCATCAACTGCACATAAAAAGCTGGTTCCACCAGTGATTCATATTCTTCATCATTAGAAAAAACCGATTTCGATTGATCATCATATAGGCGTATAATATCTTCAGTGGTAAACTGATCACAACCAGGATACAATGGATATATTGGTTCTTTTTCAACTTTCTTTAAAATCTCTTGCTTAAGAGATTCACAGTCACTACTAGTATCAATTTTTATATGAGCAAATGTACCTATGGGAAAAAACAAGCATGATGCCAGACTACCGCTAGCACAGATTCCAGCGGTCTTAAAATTTCCTTTATATGCACTGTAAATACCACTAACTAAAAAAGCTCCAGCTGCAATAGCAGGTATAATATATTGCTTAAGACCAACTTGTTTTTTATGAACTTCTAAAGGATTACAAATAGGTTTAAAAATCTTTTGTAAATAGTTTTTTTGTGCTTTAAAAATACGATGCGATTGAAATTCAACACCATCACTCCAGATAACTTGTTCTTTCTCTTCCATCGCATATAAAAAGCCTGCTGCGAAAGTAAATGCACGGGTGGCTTAAAAGCCACCGCTTTTCATAGCCCTTCAAAAGTTTATTGATTTTTAATGTACTCC
>JAGQHQ010000010.1 GCA_020431705.1 Candidatus Dependentiae bacterium | reverse complement strand
TAACATCTTTTTATCAGCGAGATTTTCCTTTTTTTACAAAATTATTTCAAGATTTTAATTTTGGGATAGGTTCTTATTAAAAAGGAATGGCAGGTATGAAAGACGTTGTTTTTCGACAGTATGATATTAGGGGAAAAGTTGGATCTGAATTTATTATTGATGATGTGTATGACTTGACGTATGCTATTGCTGACTATTTTATGCAGCGTGATTTACAAGTAAAAGTTGTTGCTGTTGGTATGGATGGCCGTAGTCACTCAAAACAGATAAAACAGCACGTATGCGCTGTTCTTGCTGATAGTGGTTTTGATGTACTATTTATTGGTGTATGTCCATCGCCAGTCCTATATTTTGCTATGCATACTATGTCGATTGATGCTGGCCTGATGATTACTGCCTCACACAACCCAAAAGAATATAATGGTATTAAGATATGTTTTGGTAAAGAGATGGTGTGGGGTAATGAAATCGTAAAAATTCGTGAGTTATTTAAACAAAAAAAACGAGTTAATACCAAAAAGAAAGGTATCATCAAAGAGTATCCAGTCATACCTGCGTATATTGATTATCTTGCGCAGCAGTTTGATTTTTTAAAAAATATGCCACTTAGGGCTATTGTTGATTGTGCAAATGGTGTGGCCGGTACCGTTCTACCACAATTAGTGCGTGCAATGAAATGGCAACATGTTCATTTGCTTTATGAAGAAGTTAATGGTGATTATCCAAATCATGAAGCTGATCCAACGGTTGAGCACAATATGCAAGATCTAAAAAAATTATTGGCAGAAACTGATGCACAAATTGGACTAGGTCTTGATGGTGATTGCGATCGTATGGCGCCTATGACTAAAGATGGTTTTTTGGTACCTGGAGATCAATTATTGGGTTTGTTTGCACAACCAATTATCAAACAGCACCCAGGTTCGATAGTAGTGTTTGATGTAAAAGCATCATCGGCATTAATTGAAATACTTAAGAAATGGGGTGCACGACCAATTATGTCAGCAACAGGACACTCTTTAATCAAAGATACAATGAATAAGCATAGTGCTATTTTGGGAGGCGAATTAAGTTGTCATTTTTTCTTTCATGATCGTTATTTTGGATATGATGATGGTGTATATGCGATGATGCGACTATTTGAATTAATTTTAATATCTGGCAAATCATTAAAAGAGTTGCTTTTGGTTATTCCTGAGCGCTATAGTTCTCCCGAGTATCGTATTGATTGTGATGAGCAAGATAAACAATCAATTGTTGACGAAGTACGTTCTTATTTTGAGCAGCAAAAAAAAGTAAAAATGATAACTATTGATGGAGTCAGAGTAGTAATGCCGTATGGATGGGCGTTAATTCGTGCATCAAATACACAGCCAGTGCTTTCATTACGCTTTGAATCAGATACTAAACAGGGATTACAAAAAATAAAGCAGGAGAGTATAACTGTTTTAGCCAACTATAACGACAAAAATGAATTGGAGCGTGCATTTAATGTGTAGGGAGACATGGCAAGAACAGTAGGAGTCCACCTGCGACTTACAAGCACAATAACCTCTGTTGCGCAACAAGCACAGCGTTTGGGTGTTTCTAGTTTTCAATGTTTTTTGATTCAACAAAAAACGGAACGCCATATAAAACCAAGCGAGCAAGAAATTAAACAGTTTTTACAGCTACGTAAGCAATTTGGTGATTTATATGTACATGGTTCATATTGGATTAATTTGGCGCTTGTTATGCAAGAGAGTCATCGTGTTTTGCAACGTGAACTTGCGCTTGCTCAAAAATTACAGTTTAGTCATATCATTTTACATCCAGGAACAACTAAAGGTGCAACCGATCGTTTGGCAGGTATTGATACGATGGCTCGTTTTTTTAATCGATTATTTAAACGTGATATACCGCTTACCATTGTATTAGAAAACACGGCGTATGCTGGTATGTCAGTGGGAAGTGATTTGTATGATTTTGCATTATTATACTCAAAACTAGATAGGCCGGAGAAGATAAAGTTTTGTATTGACACTGCACATGCACATGCATATGGTTATGATATTATTAGTCAAGATGGTTTGCGTAATTTTATTGTACTTGTAAATGAAACTATTGGTATAGAAAATATTGTTTTAATTCATGTTAATGATACAAAAGAACTATGTGGTTCATACATTGATAGGCATTTTGCACCAGGTGATGGAATAATTGGGACAGATGCGCTTAAAAATTTTGTTTTACATCCACAACTGGTTGATATACCCCTGTTACTAGAGTTACCAATATTAGAGGAAAGTGACGTTAAAAGGGTTATTAATGAAGTTAACAATTGGCACATAGCTGTACTATAAGTATAAATTTTAGAAGTGTCTATGTAATTTTTTTTATTTTAGGGGGAATTTATATGAAAAAGATATTTATTTTTCATCTGTTTTTGAGGCAACAAGATATCACGATAGTGATATCACAAGGAGAGAATCAATGTTAAAAATTGCGATAAATGGTTTTGGAAGAATTGGTAGGAATTTTTTACGTTCTGTTTTACTCGATCCTAAAGCATCAAAAAAAATAAAAGTAGTTGCAATCAATGTTGGAACAGCGCAGATTGAAATGATTTCACACATGTTTAAATACGATACGTTAATGGGTCCATTTCCTGGTTCTGTGGAATTGAAAGATCATATGTTGGTTGTGAATGATTTTGCAATTTCTATTATTACTGAACTTGATCCTCTCAGTATACCATGGGTAGATCACTCAATTGATTGGGTTGTTGAGGCTACAGGAAGATTTACATGGCGCAAGGAAGCACAAAAACATTGTGATGCGGGTGCAAAGCGTGTTTTGATTACTGCGCCTGCATATGAAGAAGATGTGACCATTATTCCTGGTGTTAACGATACTGATTTTGATCCAAAAAAACACTATATTGTTGCACTTGGCAGTTGTACGACTAATGCATTTATGCCAATGGTAAAGGTGCTTCATGATGTATTTACGATCAAAAATGGCTTAATGACAACCATTCATGCCTATACCAACACGCAAGTGCTTCTTGATGTTAATGCAAAAGATTTGCGCCGTTCACGTGCAGCTGCAGTTAATTTAATTCCTACCACTACCGGTGTAGCAGAGTTAATTGGTAAGATTATTCCAGAGCTGCAAGGTTGTATTAGGGCTATGGCTATTCGTGTGCCAATTCCGAAAGTCTCATTAATAGAATTTAGTTTTATTACTCAAAAATCAATTTCGGCTGCAACAATTAACGAGGTGTTTATTGCGGCGACGCAAAAAGAGCCACTCAAAAATATTCTTGATGTGACAGACTATGAACTTGTTTCATCAGATTTTAGTGGTAACGAATATTCAGTTACCATCGATACTAATTTGACCGATGTGTGCGGCGATATGGGCAAAGTTTTTGGCTGGTATGACAATGAATGGGCGTTTAGCGTACGGTTGAAAGATTTTTTGCTCAGTACAATTTAGTTTATTTTAACTTCACAAAAACTCCTATTTTGGTATCATATGGTAACATAAGTTGTGGTAGTGAATTCCTTTCTTATAAAAATTATATGGCGGGCCCATAGCTCAGCTGGTTAGAGCAGTCGGCTCATAACCGAAAGGTCCCAGGTTCAAGTCCTGGTGGGCCCACCATAATTCTCAATTTCTCAACTTCAGGAAGGTGATATGGTGAGTGAACAAACCCCATTCAGTACATTTATCGATCTTGTAGCATTTGATCAAGGTTTACGTAGACTGCACGGCCAAATAGAGCAACTGGAGCAAGCAAAACGGGAATTTCAAGATCAGCAGAATGTTATTGAAGTGCAAAAAATACAAGCAAAAGACCGCGTGCACCAGTTATGTAAAGAGGTTGATAAGTATGAGCTACGTATGAAAGAGCTAGATGCACATTTAAAGGAAAAAAAAGCCCGACTTTATATTGTTAGCAATACAAAAGAGTACCAATCAATTAACACAGAAATTAATATTACTAAAAGCGAGCAGCACAATTTAGAAAATACACTTATTGACGCCTGGAATAAGGTTGAATCAGCGCAAAAAATGTATGAAAAGATTGAAAAAGAACATAAAAAAAAGCTTGAGGAAATTCATGTTTTGCGGCAAGAGGTACAGAGAAAGATTGATGTTTTTCAGCAGGAGTTAATAAGTAAAGAGCAAGCACGAGATGATAAAGAAAAATGTGTTCCAGATGAGTGGCTAGAAAAGTATTCTATGATGCGTATGCGTGTTGCGGATCCTGTGGTTCCTGTGCTTAATACGAGTTGTAGTGCCTGTTTTTATACTGTGACTGAACAGGGTATGCAGCAGTTGAGCAGAAATCAATTGTTGCAGTGTAAAGAGTGCTATCGTTTTTTGTATCTAGAGCAAAAAGATGAGAATGAAGTAAAAAAAACAGAATCTTCGTCAGAAACGAATGCATAAAATATTATGGAATCACTTTTTTTATTTGCTAAGACACGCAAAAAGAATGTAACCGGTCCTGCAAAAGTAAAATTTAAGACAAATCAACAAACAGATATACAGTATTGGAAAATGTATATTGATGGTGCATCTCGTAACAATCCTGGCGAGTCTGGTGTTGGCATTTGTATTAAGAAAAATGATCAATTATTTGCGCAGTATAGTTTTTATTTAGGGCTTAAAACTAATAATCAGGCGGAATATTTAGCGTTGTTGTTGGGGTTATGTGTTTTGAATAATCATATTGAACAGGATGATTTGGTACAAATTATTTCTGATTCGCAATTGCTCGTTAGACAAATTAATAGACAGTATAGGGTTAAACATCCGCTATTGCAGCCACTGCACAGTGCTGCACAAAAGTTGCTTGCACCACTTAATTATTCTATTGGCCATGTATTACGGGAAGAAAATATACAGGCTGATGAGCTAGCCAATTTGGCGGTAGACAAAAAGTCGCATATACCACAAGAGTATATAATATTATTACGGGAATGTGGGGTTTCTCTTGATTGACTTATTAAAAATGTTTTTTTTCTTGTTGTTTGTAAGTTCCGGTATGAATGCGCAAAAGTATTGCGTGCGTGTTTTGCTCAATGAGCAAACACTGACTGGTAAGCCAATCGAAATTTCTTGTTCAAAAGGATTTACACTTGTTGTTCCCAATGGAAAAAAGCTAAGTAAAAAGAAGTATCTTGCAAAAAAAGTAGTAGTGAATATAAAAAAACTGGGTACACAAACTGCTATATACATTAATAAACAAAGGTTTACGAAAAACCGTATTTATTTAGTGCCATGTTCGGAGTATTTACATTTTGATGGTGGAAATTACCAAGGCTCATTTTTATTAGCAAAAGAAAAAGATACATTATTACTTATCAATTGTATTGATGTTGAAGATTATCTTTTTAGTGTATTACGAACCGAAAGCTGGCCAGGTTGGCCGCTTGAAGTAAATAAAGTATTTGCAATTGCGTGCCGTAGTTATGCACTATCTATGATACTTAGCTCACGCAACAGCAAGCGCTTGTATCATGTAAGAAATACTAACCATCATCAAACGTATAGTGGTTTTCATGATCATGACCATCTAAAGGATGCGGTGATACAAACGCATGGGGTTTATTTAAGTTATAACAAAAAACCTATTGTTGCGATGTTTGATTCGTGTTGTGGTGGTGTGATACCAGCGGGAATAGAGAATACTAATTTTGATGATGCACCGTATCTTGCGCGGGATTATGCCTGCACGCATTGTCGACGTTGTAAGATATATAACTGGCAAGCAGAATTTTACTTAAAGGATTTTGAAGAAATACTTAAAAATTCGCTTAACGATGTGTATCGTTTACATGGTTTTACTGTTAAAAGAAGAGATAAAGCAGGATTGGTACAGGAGGTTATGTTGAAAGGAAAACCAAAAGATATGATAATCTCAGGAGAAAAAATGTACTCAGTTTTTAAAGAAATAAAAAGTTTTTATTTTAATGTGTCTAAAAAAGGTGAGAAAATTTTATTTACAGGCCGTGGGTATGGGCATCATCGTGGATTGTGCCAGTGGGGTGCGCATGAAATGGTCAGGCATGGCTGGAACCATGAAAAAATTTTAGAATTTTATTATCCGGGTACTGAGTTTGCAAAGTTAACATAAGACTTTCTGTTGGAGTGGTATGCCAGGTTATAAAGGACATTTAGCAGGTGGAGCAATTGCATATGGTATTACAGCGGGCTTATTACTTTCGCTGTGCCACCCATCATTTTTTACCACAACTGAATGGCTTCTTTTTGCGTTGGCCGGATCATTGTTTCCAGATATTGATATAAAAAGTAAAGGACAGAAGCTTTTTTATCATGTTTTACTTGTCATATATATTTTTTTGATCTGGCGTAAACATTTTGAAATTATAGCAATACTGGCAATTGTTTCCATTATTCCAATGCTTGTTAAGCATCGAGGCTTGTTTCATCGCTTATGGTTTCTTGTATTGGCACCATTGGTAATAGCGTTTTGTATAAGTCTATATGTGCCGACGTATGCCAAAATTATTTTTTTTGACACTATTTTTTTCATTACTGGTGCTGTTTCTCACCTGTGGCTTGATGTTGGTTTTAAACGTATGTTTCGTTGGTAATTTATATGCTGGTTTACGCACTCCTGGAAAAGCGTTAACTTTCACAATTATACCAACACGAATATCGAGTTTTAGAAAATCATCAAATATTGCCATAAAAATACCTGTTACTTTTTTATAGTTATGAAATGTTAAATAGCCTTAATGCATTATATGTTGTTTGTTTAGTAATAACATATAACGATTCATTTCTTAAATTGGCCAAAAATTGTGCAATTTCAGCAATATATTTTGGATGATTTTTTTTACCACGCATAGCTTGTATTGGCAAAAATGGCGCGTCAGTTTCTAGTACAATTTTTTTAAGTGAAACGTTTTGTGCAATATCTCGTAAGTAATTATTTTTTGGATAGGTAAGAGTGCCGCCGATACCAAGTATAAAACCCCAATCAATAACTTGATTAGCAAAATCTTGTTTCTCAGAAAAGCAGTGAATCACACCGCGAGAAATCTGGCTAGCATATTCTGAAAGAACGCCTAATGTTTCTTCTGGCGCTTCACGTGTGTGTATAACAAGCGCTAAATTGTTTTCAAGTGCCAATTCAATGTGTGCCTTAAAAACATCTTTTTGTCGTTGTACATTGTATTCAGGATAATGAAAGTCCATACCACATTCACCAATACCAACAATATTATTATATTGTTTATCGTGAACAAGTGCTTTTATTTTTTTAAAATCGTTTATCCAATTACTTGTACAATCATTTGGGTGTAAACCGACGGTAGCCCATACATTTTTAAAGCATTGTGCTAGGGATACACAGTCGATACTTTCTTGTAAGCTTGTGCCAACATTAATGATAGTCGTTACTTTGTGCTGTGTAGCTTCATCTATGATTTGTTGTGCAAGTTGTACATAATTTTTGGGTAATGGAACATCAAAGTCTTTCTTTATTATTGTATTAATATGACAATGTGTATCAACTAACATTAAGGTCCTTGTTTTTTAGCCATAAGTTGACAAATTTGTAAACCTAACTAGTATATGTTACAGATATTAGAGGAAAAAAAAAGAAAAGTATGATGTGAAGTAGCAGTGTTTTAACCATTACTAACCTAACTGATGAGGAGTTCTCATGAATAAGAGTGAATTAATTAACTCGCTCAGCGAAGAAACTACTTTTAGTAAAAAAGATGTTTCTCGTGTGATAGATTCTTTAACTCGCATTATTGAGCGTACGCTTAAAAAAGGCGAAAAAGTCTCAATAACTGGTTTTGGCAGTTTTTGGCTTTCTTGTCGTCCTGCTCGCAAGGGCATTAATCCTGCAACAAAAGAGCGTATTGATCTTCCTGAGGTAAATGTACCTCGCTTTAAAGCAGGTAAGAATTTAAGAGAAGTTGTACGGTCAGTTAAAATCCGTTAATAAGAGCTTATTCATTCTAGAAAAAAGCTTTTACTCTCAAAAAAAGGTCGCGTAATGCGGCCTTTTTGTATATATAAGACTGTAGGATTATTCAACATGATAGATTTGGTACTTTTGCGAAACAACCCTGAAGAAATTATTGTTGCACTTAAGAAAAAAGAACCAGCTTATGATGCACAACGTTTGTATGAACTTGATGGGCATGTACGAACAATATTGTTGGCGGTCGAGCAATTGCGAAGTAAAAAAAATGAGCTTGTAGATCGTGCCAAGGGTGGAATTATTGATGCTATTAGACAAGAATCTATCGTATTAGGCAAAGAGCTTGAAAAAAAAGAGAGAGAATTAGAACGTGTTAAAAAAGATTTTTTTGCTCACTATCTCGAATGCCCTAATCTTTTAGATGTTGAGGTACCTGCTGGAGACAAAAATCATAATAAAGTGATTAAAGTATTTGGTAAACAGACAAAATTTACATTTCCAGTTAAACATCATGTTGATCTTGTGACTGCTGCTGGTTGGATCGACTTTGAAGCAGGAGTTCGTGTTTCGGGCAGTCAGTTTGTTGTATATAAAGGCGATGCTGTTAGATTATTATATGCACTAACAATGTTTATGCTTAAACATAATCAAAAATACGGATTTGAGTTAGTTTTGCCACCATATCTTGTTAATGAAGAATCGTTGACGGTTTCTAGTAATTTACCAAAATTTAAAGACCAGATATACGAGCTAAAAGATGACGGTTTGTTTTTGACACCAACAGCCGAAGTTAATCTTGCAAGTATGTATCGTGACCATATTTTTGACCAGCACGATTTACCGATACGTATGACATCATGGACAAGTTGTTTTAGGCGTGAAGCTGGTGGGTATGGTGCTACTGAACGTGGTTTGATTCGTATGCATCAATTTGAAAAAGTTGAGTTGTATACGTTGTGTATACCAGAAGCATCACAAAAAGAGCAAGAGCGTATGCTTGCATGCGCAGAGGAATTGCTTCAGCGACTTGGTTTACATTATCGAGTAAGTTTGTTGGCAGCACAAGATTGCTCATTTCCCTCAGCAAAAACATATGACATTGAAGTGTGGTTGCCTGGTCAAAAAGAGTATTATGAAGTGTCTTCTGTGAGTAATTGTACTGATTTTCAAGCACGACGTGGTATGATTCGTTATAAAGATTCAACAAATAAAAAGCAGTTAGTACATACGCTTAATGGCTCTTCGTTAGCTCTTTCTCGATTGATGGTTGCCTTAGTTGAAACATATCAGAATGCAGATGGTTCAATTACTATTCCAGATGTGTTAAAAAAAGAAGCGTTATTTTAATTTCTTGTTAACAAAACAGGTGAGTAATGATCTTGCAAGATATACAGTGCAAAATAAAAGAAATACAAATTCACACACGTCGTTTGATTAGTGGCACTTTAATTGGTGATACTCGTTCCGCACAAAAAGGATCGGGTTTAGATTTTGACCAAATTCGCGAATATCAGCAGGGGGATGATGTGCGTTTTATTGACTGGAAATCCTCCGCGCGTACGAATAAACTTTTAGTCAAACAATATACAGAAGAACGCAGTCGTACCATTATTTTAGCAGTTGATGTTTCTGCTTCAAGTTCATTTTCCTCTACTGATCAACTTAAATCTGATATCATGTCCCAAGTATCAAGTATTTTGGCACTTGTTGCATACTATGGAAGTGATCGAGTGGCGCTCTTACTTTTTTCTGATGTAGTTGAACTATTTATTCCGCCAGGCAAAAGTAAATATCATGTGCATGCAATTATGCAAAAATTATTTTTTTTCAAACCGCGTGGCAAAAAAACAGACATCGGTATTGCTTTGGATTATATTGCGCGCTTGAAAAAGAAGGATAGTGTTGTTTTTTTGGTTTCAGATTTTGTGTCTCCCGATTTTTCTAAACAGCTATCTGTTGTTGCAAAAAAATATGAGATAGTTGCTGTTCGTTGTCTTGATAATAATGAGTATGCATTGCCACAGGTAGGTCTATTAACAGTTCAAGATCCGGAAACAAATCAGTGTTATACAATTTCTTGTTCTGATGAACTTAATGTATTTTTACGTAAACGCATGGTAGATCAAAATAACATATTTAGAAAGTATGGTGTTGATTGTATTGAAGTCATACCAAAAAAGCAGTTTATTGGTGACTTAATTCGATTTTTCCGCAAGCGTATGAGGTACTAATGAATACACAATTTGATGAACTCGGCTTCTATGATATTTATGATGTGTGGCATATGCCGTGGTGGCAGACACGCGCGTGGTACGTCTGTTGTATTATTATTGCAGTATTAGTACTCTTAGTTGGCATTTTTTTTCTAATTAAATATATTCGAAGAAAAAAGGTTGAACAGCCAATCTGGCAGCAGGCGTTATGTGAACTTGAAGCTCTTAGAAGTGGTAACTATGTGACTGTTGCTCGTGGCAAAGAGTTTTATTTTATTATCACTGAAATTTTGAAAAAATATATGGCAGTACGATACCAACTAAATACCATAGGTAAAACGGATAGCCAATTTATAGAGTATTTACAAAAGGCAAAATTTTCGCCAGAATTAATTACAGAGATAGAGACAATTTTTATGGGTGGGTTGACTATAAAGTTTGCTAATGCTAAGGCTGCCCAGGAAAGAATAGACCAAGATTTTGCTGGCAGCGTTGCACTAATTAAAAAAACAATTCGGCAAGAAAAAAGTACTTAGGGTGGATCGCAATTACTCTATTATACCAGAGCTTGTGTATATAAATTGGCCGTTTGTCTATACACATGCAAATAGAAAGCTTGCCAAGAGTTATAGTGATGCTGTGTGCACAGAAATAGACAATTTTCTGATAGTACTTGGTCAAAGAGTAGATATGCAAGTTCTATATTTTGGAGGTGGTGCTATAGATTGTTTGCCAGAGGCTATAATACTTGACATATCTGGTACACTGAGAAAGACGTTTAATTTTAACAATCTTTTGCAAGGAACAATAGAGGTTAATCTGCGTTTTTTCGATAAATCAAAAATAGTTGTATGGCAAAAACTTGGGATTAATCGTTTAGTTATAGGGATATACCACTATATGCAGCCAGAAATACCTATTGAGCATATGAGGAATTTTTTTTCTATTATTGCACTTGCGTGTACCATTTGTATTACACCTGAAACGATTGCGCACTGGAAAGCATATATTAAAAAAGTGATTTCCTGGCCTATTCAACAAATATCGCTTTCTTTTATACCCACAAGACATGTACAATTACGTATTGATTTTTACTATTGGTTGCGTGAATTTTTGCTAAGTAACGGTATGTATCAATATGAGTTGTACGGATTTGAGTTTCCTAATCATAGTTCTATGTATATGAAAGGGTATTTGCAAAGAAAGACACTTAAAGGTTTTGGGGCATACGCGGAATCATTTGATGGAGTAACGCGGTATCGTAACGAACAACGTTTACTGAGTTACATAGAGAAGGTCCGTAGTCAAAAAAATTCGATAGTTTGGAGTCAAACATTGAGTGCGCAAGATGCTCGATTAGAAAAAATTATGTTGGGGCTTCGTCTAGCTAATGGGGTTAGCCTTGATTCTATATATGCTGGTTGCTCACAAAAAGAGCGTGCACGGTTAGCTAACCAATTATTAATACTGAAAGAAGAAAGGTTAATAATTGAGTCTGAAAATGCTATTGCGCTTGCACCAGCAGGGTTGGTTTATGAACAGGAAATTCTGTTAAAACTTGTTATCTAAAATTAATAAAACCATTTTTTTATGAGGTATGTGTATTATGGCAAAACATGTTGGGATAAAACTTCCTGATGATTTAGTTACAGTATTGAAGGCAGGTAAAACCGTTGGTGTATTAGCAACTTTTTCTGAAAAAGGATTGCCGCATACTACACCGATACAGTCAGTTTATCCCAAGGGATTAGAAAGCATTTTAATTTCTATTCATAAAGACCATATGGGCTATCATAACATGGTATGGCAAAAAAAAGTTATGATGTGCTTTTTAGATGAGAATAATGTTGCGTACAGCGTTTTGGGACGTGCGGGTGTTGTTCGTGCGCCGTCTCTTGTCCATCCATTGATGAACGTTGTACGAATTGATATCATCGATATTAAAAGTGATCGTTCAGTGTTAACACGGGTTGAAAGTGGTGTGCGTTGGAGTTACACATCACATGAAGCGGAAGAGCTTTCAAGCGCATTGTTTAATGAATTGAAAGAGCTTTCCGTTACATTGTAAAAAACTCAATAAGGAGCAACGGCTATGCGTATTTTGTTATTTATGCGCTCATTGCGCGCATTATTTCTTTTATTGGCACTGTTCTTTTTTGGTAAAAGTTACTTAATTGTAGCACAGGTAGAGTCAATAGAGGGAGTTGTTGAAGAAGAAATAACTGATACTGAAGAAAAAAACGTAGCCGAGGCTCCAGGCGTGTCTGAAGAAGAATTTGTGGCAGAAGAGGCAATAGGAGAAGATATTACTGATAATCAAGGAGATGTTGTAGTAGATACGCAAAAAGAAACAGTGGGGGATGATGTTATAGGGAAAGAGACTGGAGAGGTTGTTGATGAGCAAGTTCTAGAAGAAGAGGCCGTTGCAATAGAAGATAAAACTACAGAAAAAAATCTGAAAGAGGAAGCAGTAGAAAAAGATGAAACAACTGAAAAAACTGAAGAAGAAGCGTCTGAAGAAGAACCTATAAGTGAAAGGGGGGGTTCTGGGGAAGGGCAAGAAAGTGAAGAACAAAGAGAGGATAAGCCAGCCGTTATTGAAATAAAAGGAATTGATACTTTAGATGTTGATGAGCCAAAAGGCAATTGGTTGCTAAAACGTATCTGGTGGGAGAAAGCAGAGCGTTGGTATGAAAAGATTAAACAAGTGAAACAAGATATTTTAGAATCTCGCATGTTTTTCTTCCAAAAACGTACCGAACTTGATCGCAATGCGTTTGATCCTTTTTATGTCAAAGTTGGTGTTGGTCAAGGTGAATTACAAGAAATTATTTCTTCATTGCTCGCAAAATTAGAACAAATGAGAGAAGAGCAAGGTTCGCTAAATGAGCAGGAACGTGAGTTTTTAGTTGTGCTTGAATTAGAGCAAGAAACGTTGAAAAATTTAGAACAAAAACTTAAGTCGGTTAATGCTGTTGATAATGGTATAGATGATGCGCTTATGAAACTTATGGAGCAGATTAATCTTGCTCGCGAGTACGAGCGGCAGGCGTGGGATACTTTTAAGGCAATTACTCGTGAGTTGAGTGACAAACGGGCCCGTGAATTATATTATTCAATGGATAATATGTGGAACAATATAGGAGCAACCAGTTCTTATATTAAGGATCAGTTTACTCCGTACTTTAATCAAATGATAGAAAAGGCCCAAGAGCTTATAGCTGATATGGAGAAGGCCATTATTCTTTTGAAAGAAAAGGGTGTTGATTTAAAAACTCAAGCGCAAAAGTTGAGTAAAAAGGATAGTGGAAAAAAACAAGAGAAACTTGAAGAAAAAACAAAAAGGTCGGCAAAAAGAGAAAAAACAGAGAGAACTATATCTGGTTGGTTTGATTGGTTATTTGATTTCTTTAGTATGATAACAGGTAGTTTTAGTGCAATATTGGATTACATTGTGAGCTTTTTTGTTACGGTGCCCACAGCTACTGAATCAACTGAAGATGCTCAAAGATAATGTGAAAAATACTGTTTTTTTGTTTGCCAATAATTCGCAAATGTGCTACATTTCTGGGGTGATTCTTTGAATATGTTTTATGCGCCGAGGTGGTGAAATTGGCAGACACGCTGCTTTAAGGGGGCAGTGGGAGAAATCCCGTGGGGGTTCGAGTCCCTTCCTCGGCACCATAATTTGCTAATTGGGATTTTCAGATTTTTTGAAATTATTTACTACGGACTAGTTCTTTGTTTGTAGATAGTTTTATGTAATGTTTGTGGCGCTGAGCGGAGTGAGGTACGTCGGAAAGTCTTAAAAGAATCAAAAATATGTGGAGTGTAGAAAAATGAGTAAAAAATTATTGTACTGCAGGGAGCTTATATGAATATTCGAGCATTACTATTTTCATGGCTATCGTTTTGGGTAGTTGTTGGTGCAATTGGCCTTTACTTTTTATATCCACTAAGAAATACTCTTCGATTTGGTATAGACTTGGTTGGCGGTACTTACATTACGCTCGAAGTTCAAACGGATAAAGCCGTTGAATCTGTTTTATTAGAGAAACTACAGGCTATTTCCAACAAGTTAGAATCAGCAGATAAGATGCCTGTAGATAAAAAAGTTGTTGTTGAGTCCCATTCGCAAACAAAGAAAATTAATAAACACGAGATTGTCTTAATCTTTGCATCTATAGCCGATGCACAGGCGGCGGCACTTTTACTTCGTGAAGAGAAAAATGCACTTGAACAAAAAATTGATGGTACAATTTTGAAAATAATTTTACCTGATCGGGAAGTTCAAAAAATTAGTGAGGATGCTGTTGGACGTAATATTGAAGTGCTAAGAACGCGCCTTGATAAAATGAGTGTTGCCGAAATTACTATTGCGCGTCAAGGTGATCGTCAAATTGTAGTTGAGTTGCCAGATGTTTCTGATCCACAGCAGGCAAAAGCAATGATCGGTAAAGCGGCGATGCTTGAATTTAAGCCAGTAGAAAAAATTGGTGCAAGTCCAGATGATATTCGTTTTGAATTTGATGGTGAAATTCCTGGCGATATGCAAATTTTGCCATTCAGGGAAGAAGATGGAAAAGTTAAGGAATATTATCTTGTTCCAAAATATGCAGATGTTACTGGAAAATACTTAACTGACGCTCGTCCAAGATTTGATGAACAGACGGCACAATTGGTTGTTGACTTCTTGCTTACTCCAGAGGGCGGTAATAAATTTTATGATCTTACAAGTAAGTATTATCAACGCCGTATTGCAATTGTGTTGGATGATGTAGTTATTTCTGCTCCAAGTGTTTCTGCTCGTATTAGAAATAATGGATATATTACTGGTGGTTTTAGTTCTGCTCAAGCAAAAGAGTTGGCATTGTTACTGAAGTCCGGGGCTTTTGTGGCGCCTGTTACACTTGAAGAAGAACGTCAAATTGGCCCAGTATTGGGCGAAGAATCAATTAAACAGGGATTCCTTTCTTGTTTGGTTGGTTTGGTGCTGCTATTTATTTTTAGTTTGATTTATTATAAGCTTTCTGGAATCTTTGCCTTTATTGCATTAGTCTTTAACTTGTTACTAGTGTTACTCGGTCTTGCATGGTTGCGAGCAACGCTTACGTTACCCGGTATTGCCGGTATGATTTTGACGATAGGTATGGCTGTTGATGCTTCTATTTTAATTTTCGAACGTATTAAAGAAGAATTACAAGAGGGGACAACTATTAAAAAGGCCGTTACAACGGGTTTTGCAAATGTGATGTCGGTTATCATTGATGCTAATATTACTACGTTCATTGTCGGCATTGTATTGTATAAATTTGGTACTGGTCCAATTCAAGGTTTTGCAGTAACAATGATGCTTGGCATTATTGCAACACTTATTACCGGGTTATTTTTCTTACGTTCGTTGTTCAATGCATTTTTAAATGGATTTAAAATAGAAAAGCTTAGTATCTGATATTTACCTATCTATGGCGATGTAGCTCAGCTGGTTAGAGCGGCGGAATCATAATCCGTAGGTCCGGGGTTCGAGTCCCTGCATCGCCACCAACTTGTATGTAAAGCTTTGTTGTTAGGTAATTTTTTAACATAAATCTCAATTCAATTTTTTTAAATAACGTAGTATCATACGAATAATAGCTTTTTGTGTTATTCTAAATAAAAGGTACACGTTTTTTATGTCAACCAATTTTATAACAACAGCCACATGGCTTACCCTTGTGCGTTTAATAATTTCTCCTATTGTTTTACCAATTTTGTTGGTATATGGTCTTCCCGTTAATAACATATGGTTAAATGGTTCGCTGACTAGTCTTTTTGTTCTATTTGGCTTGACTGATTTTTTGGACGGTTATATTGCAAGAAAATACAATCAAAAAAGTATTCTAGGAAAAGTGCTTGATCCTGTAGCAGATAAATTTTTGTTTTATAGTACGTTGATAGGGTTGCTCGTAGCTGACAGAATTTTATTTTATTGGGTTATTATTTTGATTGGTAGAGAGTTTTTTGTTATGGCTTTGCGGCATGTAGCACTTGAGCATGGTTTTAATATTTCTGTCTCTTGGTTAGGCAAAATAAAAACAACTATTCAAATAATTGCTATAAGTTTTATTATTTTTAATCCATGTCATGGTGTTAACACATCTTGTGCACTGTTGTGGAATAATTTGGAGTTTGGGTTGTTGTTTTTTACAATATTCTTGTCTGTCTTTTCAGCGTACCGGTATTATAAAATTTTTATGCAAATGTGGTCTGAGTACTCTGAAAAAAAGGTAAAACTGGAATCTATTGCGTATGCTCAATTGCATGTGGATAAAAATAACCTATGAAAGCATTATTATATCTTATTATTGCTTATTTGGTTGGTTCAATTCCAACAGGCTATTTAATTGCAAGGTGGTGTGGTGTACAAGACATCAGAAAGCATGGCTCTGGCAATATTGGTGCAACGAATGTTGCTCGTATGTTGGGACATAACTATTTTTTCATAGTGTTATTTATTGATGCGCTTAAAGCTTTTCTGTGCATTACTTGTGGCTATTCAATCGTGACAGAAGAATCTTATGTTCATTTTTTATCCACTTTTTTATTGCTTGGTAACGGACATTCGCTTTTTCTACACTTTACTGGTGGTAAAGGTGTTGGTACAGCAGTAGGTATGCTTACAGCATTTTCGTTTTCTCTGTTACTCAGTTTTATTGGTATTTGGCTTGCGATTTTTTTGTTGACTCATATTGCCGGATTAGCCTCAATTGTTGCTTTAGTACTGTTGCCATGCATTGGATATTATAGTGCATACAATACTTTTATAATACAGTTGTTTATTGCGTTATGGTGCTTGTATCGACATCGTGATAACATCAAGAAATTAGTTAAAAAATAGTGTAAAAAATTGAGTTGGATAGATATGAAATTTTATGAAGTTGCCACATGTTTTGAAAAAATAGAGTCAGAGAGCAGTCGCTTGGTTATGGCACAATTACTTGCTGAATTATTGGGTAGAGCAAGTTCTTGGCAGGCTTCAATTATCTGTACCATGTCGCTTGGACAATTGAATCCATCGTATATTGGTACTCAATTTAATATGGCTGAAAAGAATGTAATTAAAGTAATTGCACATTTGCTTAATGGAAGCCAGGAAGAAATCACAAAAATTGCTAAAAAAAAGGGTGATATAGGTCTTGTCGTTCAGAATGGTAATTGGTGTAAAACTGATTGTTTAACGGTAGATCATGTTTATAAAGAATTAGTAGCGATCGAAAAACTAGGAGGAACTGGCTCACAAGAAGCAAAGCAAGAAATGTTGTTGGGTTTGTTGAGATCATTAGGTCCGGTTTCAGCAAAATATGTCGTACGTATTATTGTTGGTAAGTTACGACTTGGATTTTCTGATATGACATTAGTCGATGCGTTATCGTGGATGCAAGCAGGTAATAAATCTTTACGACCAATAATAGAAAATGCGTATAATATTTGTGCTGATATTGGCTTAATTGCAAAAGAGCTTAAAGAACATGGCGTAGAGTGGCTAAAGCAGATACATGTAACAGTTGGTATTCCAATTAGGCCTGCTTCTGCTGAGCGTTTACCAACAGCAAGAGATATTATTGAAAAAATTGGTACATGTGTAGCACAGCCAAAATTAGATGGCTTTAGACTGCAAATTCACGTTGACAGAACGCAAGCAATACCAAAAATTAATTTTTACTCACGCCACTTACAAGACATGTCATATATGTTTCCCGATGTATATGAGGCTGTTGCAAAATTACCTATTCAAACAATGATTTTTGAGGGTGAAGCTATTGTATATGATTATAATACGGACAGTTTTTTGCCATTTCAAGAAACGGTTAAAAGAAAGCGCAAATATGGTGTTAAAGAAAAAATGGCTGAGTTACCACTACGTGTTTTTATTTTTGATTTACTTTATCTTAATGGAACATCATATTTACACAAAACTCATGTACAGCGAAGAAAAAAACTTGAAGAGCTTTTTGAAAAAGTAAAAGGAGATGGTGTTTCTCTTATAGAAGAAGTAACAATTAATAATGTAAAAACACTGAATGAGTACTTTATGCATAATATTAGTTCGGGTCTTGAAGGTTTGGTTGTAAAGCGACCTGATGCAGTATACCGTGCAGGAAAGCGTAATTTCAACTGGATAAAATTAAAAAGACACGAAGAAGGTTTTTTGCAGGACACGATTGACTGTGTTGTGTTGGGATACTATGTAGGGGCAGGTAAGCGTGCACAGTTTGGTATTGGAGCATTTTTAGTTGGTATTTATGATAAAACTAACGATAACTTTGAGACTATTGCAAAAGTTGGTACTGGCTTAACAGATAATGGTTGGAGAAAGTTAAAACAACAGTGTGATAAAGTGGTAGCTAAAGAAAAACCTAAAAATGTTATATGTACTAAGGAGCTGTATCCTGATGTATGGGTTTATCCTACTGTTGTTTGTGTTATTCGTGCAGATGAAATTACACGATCACCATTACATAGTGCAGGAAAAGCACCAGAAACACCTGGTTATAGTTTACGTTTTCCGCGTTTTATAGATTATCGAGAGGATAAAAATCCAGAGGATGGAACAACATTAAAAGAAATTTTATCATTATATAAAGCACAATTTAAAAAAATGTAAGGATAGAGGTTACTTAAATTCTATTGAGTTTTTATTTTTTTGACAAAATATTATTTATATATATATAATAAGGATGCTATAATTTCTTACAATTTTGGGTAAAAATTATTTAAAAGATCTTGTTTAAAAAACAGTTTGTAAGGAGTAAAATGTTAATACTTTCCTATTGTACTATACAGCGGTGTTCTTTTTTGACTAAGCGGAAGTTATGTGTTTTTTCTAAGCTTTTATCTCATTTTCATCTTCATATTCTACATCAATATTCTTAAGTAATAGTATTCTACTAATTTATAGTTATTAGTTTTCAATTTATAACTAAAACTCGTTTATTTTTAATTGTATTTATCCATTTGATTAATATTTGTATAAGAGGGGTTGTACGCAAAAAGTTGTACAAACCTATGAGTATGCATATATGTGCGATTATCCTATTTTGATAATCAATATTTTTTTAGAAAGAAGAAAATGAGATTAAAAATTTTGTTTATTTTACTGTATGTTTTTGACACTGTTTTTTGTATGAATTCTTCACAAGAATCTGCACTATTTGTAAAATTGAGTAAGAAGTCTGGTAATCTTTCACTTGCCATAGAAACCGATGCTACGTTTATTGAAATGGTGCCACGGCTTTTTTCGGTTAGAAATATGAATAAAGAAAAAAGAAATAATCTTTTTAATGAATTTAAAGAACGGTTTTCACTTCAGAGGCAGCTTGCATATATCGAAAGCAAATACTATGATCCACACATTATTGTTTGGTTTACAGATTATTTTGGGCGTGTAGGTAAAAAGAATATTGATTGGTATAAGAAGCAATTGTTTGACAAGCTACCAAAAGCAACTTTTTGGTTGGTAGATTTAGCTGCTTGGGGTTTGTTGTCTGCTACTAAAAGTGAAATAGAAAAAAAATATCCAAATATTATAGAAACTATAGCAAATGGAGAAGTATTATCTGAAGGGGTATGTCCATTGCTTTTACATGAGTCAAACGTTGTAAATAAAAAAATTAATACTAGACGATTTAAGACATTATCATCACAATCTTTTTTTAATTGGTTGTTATCCTCTGATCAATCAATAGTAACAGATAGAGAATGTGAACAAATGTGTAGAGATGAAATTCGACAAGGATCTCTTAATTGTTCTTTAGCGCAATTGGGTTATAGACCAAAAGCTTTAAATCGCACACTTAAGAGGCTGGGTGGAAAAAATATGCTAGATGTTGATTTTTCTCTTATATATCCTGTTCTTCAATACCTTGAAATGGTTTTTTATATAAAAGAAGTTTTTTCCAGGTTTGAAGCGAATGATAAAATGCAGATGATTAATGATAAAATGATGCTTCCAAATGATAAAAATTCCATAGTGTTACTACTTCCAAATAAAGAGATTTCATATTTCATTTCTCCTATTACGCATGATAAAGGAGAAACGGTGTATTTGAAAAATCAGCTTAATACACTATTTAACGTGTTATATAAACATTACTTTAAAGAAGAAAAAAAAGTGTGGCTATCGGTTAGATTGAGCCCATTTGCCTATGGAATTGGGTTTTATGATGGTCCTTATTATGCTCATGGATCGAATGTTAAAAGCAAAACTTTAAAAAAATATATTAAAAAAATCAATTAATAGTGAGGATAAATAACATGAATAAAAAAGAAATAATGATTGGATTGTTTATTGTAATTGTTACCATATTAACATTGTTATTATTTTTTAAGCGGCAACATGGTGCATCTGAAAATATGTTTATTGTTGGAACAGCAGCTGGTTACGCGCCATTTGTTAGTGTAAATGAGCTGGGTGAGTATGAAGGTTTTGATATTGATGTTATTAACGAAGTTTCAAAACAAATGGATAAAAAGCTGATGTTAAAAGATTTAGGTTCTATGACACCTCTTTTTATAGCGCTTGAACAAGGCACTATTGATGCTGCTATTTGGGGTTTATCTATTACCAAAGATAGATTAAAAAAAGTGACGATGGTTAAATATCAAGGAGATACTATTTCATCTTACCCTATGATTTTTTGGAAAAAAATACCGAAGGGTGTTGTGTCTATCACGGATATGCGTGATATGACTGTCTGTGTTGAGCCACATTCTTCACAAGATGCTGTACTACAAAAATATAATTTTATTAACACTAAACCAACAGAAAAGGTTGATGATGCATTGCTTAATATACAATACAATAAAGCTGATGCTGCTTTTGTTGAGCCAGCTATTGCGAATAAATTTAAGAAGAAATATCCTGAAGTGCAAACTCTTGATGTACAACTGAGTGAAGAGGATCAGGTATACGGTATTGGTATTGCTATACGTAAAGACAATAACATTATAATTGACAGTGTGAAAAAGGCTATTCAGCAATTAGATGCTCAGGGGGTAATTCACATGTTAGAGCAAAAATGGAGTATCGAATAATTATGAATATTCTTAGTCTATATGGCTATCAATTTTTCATTGGGACGGTTATCACCTTAAGTTCTTGGCTAATAGCTGGCATAGCAAGTCTGGTTACTGGCTTATTACTAGGTATCATTGGTAGTAAACATTTTTCTTATTGTATAACCTATAAATTTGTTAAATTATACACTTTTATTGCGAAAGGTATTCCTGCATATGTACAGATTTTAATAGCATATTTTGTCCTACCTTCAGTGTTGGGAATTAACCTTTCTGCTTTTTTTGCAGCAAGTTTAGCTTTAGCATTTTGTTCAAGTGGTTATGTTACTGAAATAATACGTGCTGGAATTAATACTGTTCATATTGGACAATGGGAAGCATGCCTAGTTTTAGGTTATTCATTTTCTGCTTCATTAAGGAGAATTATTTTACCACAGGCAATGAAAAATATTTTACCAGCTTTAATTGGCGAATTTGAGCAGTTACTTAAAAGTACTTCTTTGTTAGCAACGATAGGGGTTACTGAGCTTACAAGGACTGGTATTAATGTTATTTCTCGTGAGCTTGATCCTCTACCAGTTTATTTTTTTATTGCCTGTGTTTATCTGTGTTTATCAGGGTTGTTACAAATAATTATGCTTATCAGTCAGAGATATCAAGTATATGATAAAAGTTAGCAACCTTCTCGTTAAATATAATAATCAGATTATTATAGATACAATATCATTTGATATATATAAAAATAGTATTATCTCTCTTATCGGTGAAAGTGGTGCTGGAAAAACAACCCTTTTAAGAGCACTTGTGGGATTAATTCCGTTAAAATCAGGAGAGGTACTTATTGATAATATTCCAGTATTATTAATGAACAAGAAAAGAAGATCGGAGTTAATAGGATATGTTTTTCAACATTTTAATCTTTTTAAAAATTTAACAGTGCTTGAAAACTGTATAGATCCACTTTTAGTGCATGGTTTTAACTATCAGGATGCCAATGAAAAGGCGATAGAATGGCTTAATCAATTTGGTATGACTGATTTTAAAAATAAATACCCATTTAATCTATCTGGTGGTCAGCAGCAACGTGTAGCTATTGCACGTAGTTTATGCTTAACTCCCAAAGTATTATTGCTTGATGAACCCACAGCTTCTTTAGATCCAAAAAATACCAATATCTTAATAAGAATATTGAAAGATCTTGCGAAAAGAGGGTTTTGTATTATTTTGGCAAGTCAGGACATGAATTTTGTGTATGATGTATTTGATGAAATTTTTTATATTGATAAAGGAAAAATTGTAGACTCGTGCAATGATAGAAATCATCTTTTTGAGACTAATTATATAGCACCATTTTTTGATAAAATATCTAAAAAATTAAAAAAATGAGGCTTCTCATTTTACACAGTTTTACCTACCATGTATTTAGATGACGAGATTATTATTATAAGTTCTTAATTTGCGCCAACATGTAAAGGTGTATATTTCAAAATTTAATGTATGATATGGGCGGCATATCCTTTTTTGTTTCGTTTATATATATAGGTTATAGGACCGAAAAAGTGTTTTAAATTCAATGTATAAAGCGCATTATCAATTGTTTTAATACCTTTTTTTACAAATATGGTTGGTAAAATAAGGTGTGTTGATTTTCGTGCAATAGAAATTCCCGTTGGTACATAAATATCTTTTGGGCGTGCAAGTAGTACAAGCGCTTCGGCGGAAATTTTTCGGTCTTTTGGATATACATAGGATTGTGCATCCCAATAAAAAAGTTTTGTTTTGTCATCTTGTTTTTTTTCTATGAGATATAAATCCGCAGGTGTTCCTTCTTCTAGCTCCCAGTGATGGATGGTGTTGCCTGACATAATGATAGGAGTAATTTTAGTGGTAACAACAAGTATAATGCGTGGTTTTGCATGTTTGAGGGGGAAACTTGTCTGACCATTTACATCAGATATATCTATAAAGCCTCCATAGGTAGAGAAAATACCATCTACTATGTTTTCATTATATTGGTGATGTACATTTTGGCGGGCTATTTTTCCTGGTTTGTTTAATTTGTTTTCAAGCTCATGGGCGTAATTTTCTGGAAATACTTTGGGATATGCTTGTAGAAAAAAACTTATTAAAGCATCTGCATATCCTTTGTGTGAATTGGTCAAAAAAAGTAATATAATAAAAGAAATTTTGTACTTCATAGGTCTTATAGTATCCTAAAGAAGCTAATGGTTAATTCCCCTAACTCTTTTCATAGTATCATAATGAAAGTAGCAAGTTCTATGGTTTGGCAAAGCTTTGTCGATAATGAGCAACTGACTGAAGCGCAAGGACAGCAGTTTAAACGCTATAAGGATTTGTTGCTTGAGTGGAATAAAAGAAGTAATTTAACGCGTATAACAGATGAATCCGCTATTATACAAGATCATTTTAGTGACTCAATACAGTTGCGGCATTTTATTAATTTTGGTGTGTTGCGTGGTATTGCTGATGTTGGTAGCGGCGGTGGGTTTCCTGGTATACCACTAAAGATTTTGTTTCCAAAACTTTTTGTTGTACTTATCGAAGTAAATCAAAAAAAAGTTAAATTTTTACATGAAGTTTGTAAAGAACTTGTGTTTGAAAACGTAGAAATATACGATAATGACTGGCGCACTTTTTTGCGAATTACCCATTATCCAGTAGATGTAGTGTGCGCGCGTGCATCGCTACAGTTAGATGCACTTGTTCGTATGTTCAAAGCTAATTGTCCATATAATAAAGCACAACTTGTTTATTGGGCATCACAAAAATGGCAAATGGGTACAGCAGAAAAACCCTTTTTCAAGAAAGAAGAATCATACCGCGTTGGAAATAAAAGGAGGCGGTATATTTTTTTTAGTAATGGGGCTTAATTTTACTTTTTCTCTACATTCCTTTATATCTAACACATCGTAAATATTGGTTTAAAAAGGACATAGCGTAAGGAGATTATTGTGAGAAAAAACATTTTGCGTAGTTACTTGTCTGGTATTATGGACGGTGAGCACGGTGAAAGTTTCCGTACTATTTTACGCTATTCTATGCCTGAATTTATTACTGCGTTGTTGTTATATTCACTTCCATTCTGGCTCGATTCATGGTTTGTTGCACAGCTTGTTTCTACTTCACGTTATGCAACGCTTGGGGCAACAAATAATTTATTGCACTGGCTTACAAAAGTTGCCGAAGCATTGTCTGTTGGTACAGTAATTATAGCTGGGCAATTCAATGGAAGGCAGGAATATAAAAAAGTTGGCCGTACAATGCGAGATTCTTTTTGGGTAACAGTATTAGTCGGTGGAATTGTATCAGGCATTTTATTTTTTGGTGCGCATGGCATTTATTCGTGGTATGGAGTACCAGAAAAAATGGTTCGATTGGGGGTTCCGTTTTTACGGTTACGTGCTCTTGGCATTTTTTTTATGTTTGTTTTCTTGGCATTTATAGGTTTTTTACGTGGTATAAAGAATACAAAAACGCCAATGAAAATATTTATTGGCGGTTCACTTATTTTTATTTTCTTTGATTATGTCTTTATTTTTGGCAAATTTGGTTTTCCTGCTTGGGGTTTGCAAGGGTCTGCTATTGCTTCCGTTATTCAATATGGAGTTATGCTTTTTTTGGTAGTATGTGTTGTCCTTTTCAGAAAAAAATATCGTATGTATGGTATCAAATTAATCTATGCGGTTACAGAACCTTCATACAGAATGCATTTATTGCATGTTAGTTGGCCAGTGTTGATTGATAAGTCTACGATGGCACTTGCATATATTTGGTTATGTAAAATGCTTGCAACAATGGGAAAAGTGGGTGTTGCAACATTTTCAGTTGTAAAGGATATGGAGAGGTTTGCATTATTACCAGCAATAGCATTTGCTCAAGTGGTAACCTTTTTGGTGAGTAATGATTTTGGGAGGCAAAATTGGCGAGGAATTAAAAGTAATATTAAAAAAATTGTATTTATTGCTTCAGTTGTGGTTTTTGCCACATTGATATTGTTTTCGCTTAACACTAAATTTATAATTCATATTTTTGATAAAAAAGACAAGTTTACTGATTTAGCTGCTTTTGTATTTCCGATATTGAGTGTACTTGTTTTCTTTGATTTGCTACAATTAATACTAGCAGGTGCTCTACGAGGCTCTGGTAATGTGCGTACGGTAATGCTTACTCGGCTTGCAGTATGTCTTTGTTTTTTTATTCCAGCTTCATACATGGTGTCTGGTTTAGACATTCAGAGTGTTGAGTTAAAATTTATACTTATTTATGGGTTATTTTATATTGGTAATGCACTCATGTGCATATCATATATTAAGCGTTTCCGTGGTACTGCATGGCGAGAACCAATGATCTAGGAGGTCAATTACTATGATAAAAATTACAAGGGAAGAGGTGCTTAAAATCGCGCGTATTTCTCGTCTTAATATTCATGAAGAAGAAGTTGAGCCATTGATGAAACAGCTTGATGATGTGTTAAGTTATGCACAGCGGGTAAAAGAAGTTGCTGCAGATATACAAGAGCCATCTACAAAAAATATGAATTTTTTTAGGGAAGATGTTGTTATAAAAACTGACCCAGAAAAAAGTTTGAAGCAGGCGCCGCAGAGAGAAGAAGATTTTTATGTGGTACCAGCAATTTTAGAATATAAGTAGGGAGCATCAGCATGAGCGGTTTTAGTTTTGCAACAATCAAACAACTACGTCAAAGGATTGAGAATAAAGAATTATCTCGGCAAGAGTTGCTTGATGCGATAATTTTGCGCTTTGAACAAATAGATGAGGATATTAGATCAGCGCTTGAAATTTTTGATAAAGAATCAATTGTAACACGTACAACATCAGAGGGAATATTGGCTGGTATTCCTGGTCTGATTAAGGATAATATTGCACAAGAGGGGCGCAAACTTACCTGTGCATCTAATATTTTGAGTAATTATCATGCACCATATGATGCAACGGTAATTAAACGTCTCAAGCAAGAAGGGGCATTCTTGATTGGGCGTGCAAATCTAGATGAATTTGCCATGGGAAGTTCAACAGAAACTTCAGCTTTTTTTAAAACAAGAAATCCGTGGGACACAACAAGAGTTCCTGGTGGTTCAAGTGGCGGATCTGCCGCAGCTGTTGCTGCAGGACTTGTGCCATGGGCGTTGGGGTCAGAAACAGGTGGTTCTGTGCGTCAACCAGCAGCATTTTGTGGCATCGTTGGTATGAAACCTACTTACGGTTTAGTGTCTCGGTATGGTTTGGTTGCATATGCATCATCGCTGGATCAGGTTGGTGTGTTTACACGTACGGTTTATGATAATGCATTAGTGTTTTCGGTGATTGCTGGGCATGACTTAAAAGATTCTTCAAGTCTTCGAGTACAAAAAAAAGATTATGCAGACAAATTAAATGATCAATTACGTGAAGATTTAAAAATTGGTGTCGTGCAAAATGCTTTGGAAGCTGATGGTATGAACTCAGAGGTCATGGCAGCAACAGAGCAAGCAATTAATCAACTAGAAAAGCTTGGCGCAAAAATTACGCGTGTAACGCTTCCAGCGCTTGATTATAGCGCTGCAGCATACTTTATTATTAGCCGTGCAGAGGCGGCATCAAATTTGGCTCGTTTTGATGGTGTTCGGTATGCAATGAGGAATAAAGAAGCTCAAACATTGTTTGATATGTACTGTGATACACGCCATGATGGATTTGGAGATGAGGTCAAAGCACGAATTCTAGTTGGTAACTATGTACTTTCTACAGGTCATTCTGGTGAGTTTTACCAAAATGCCAAAAAAGTGCAGCGATTAATTCGTAGAGAGTTTTTAGATACATTCAAAGATATTGATCTGCTTATCATGCCATCGCAACCAGCACCAGCATTTAAAATTGGTACATTTGAGCATGATAAATTACAAATGGATTTACAAGATTACTTTACGTGTCCGGTAAATTTGGCGGGTATTCCAGCAATTTCGTTACCATGTGGTTTTAGCAGCAACAAATTACCAATCGGTTTTCAATTGATTGGACCGCATCTTTCTGAGGGATTATTGTATCAAACAGCACATGCATATGAGCAGGCCACACCATGGCATGCAATGCATCCCGCCTTATAAAAGGCTTGTAATTTACAGTAGTGATTTTTTACCCTCATAATACATAGAATTATTTCTATGTATGTACTTTTGGGGGGTGACTGTGAATAGCAAAATACATGAACATACACTTCGTTTGTTTGTATTTTTCATTTGTATATCAATTGTTTCAAATGCCTATGGTGGTAAATGGCGCTGGGATAAATGGTTGGTACCAGGTAATCCAGTAAAAGATTTTATTGATTTGCATAAAAAATTGTTTACTTCGTGGTCAACGTACAAAACGGCCGTTGCTTTTTTTCCACCATTTATTTTTGCCCGCATGTTTGATAAAGATTTACAAAATGTGTTTTATTGCCGTAAGCACCACAAAAATAAAAATCAGCTACCCAAATGGTGTCATGATATTTGCCATTGGGGAGTAAGTTTACCTATGGCTATACTGGCCAGTACAGCTTTTTTGGCAAAAGATTGGGAGCTGCGTACCACTGGTTGGGTGTTTTTACTGGGTATGCCATTTGTAATTCTTGGCAAAGATATATTTAAATCAATGGAAGTCGATTGTAATTTGCGGCCGTGGAATCAACGTTTTTGTCGTAAAAAACGTGCGCTTGGTGGCTTTCCGTCAGGGCATATGGCAGAGCTTACGTATATGGCAGTGTTGTACGGTAAGCGATATGGTATGATTGCAGTAGCTCCACTTGCAGGTTTTGCGACATTTTTAGGTTTAAGCTTTGTTAATTGCAATCGTCATTATATTTCTCAAATTATTGGCGGTGCTGCGCTTGGTACAGCATATGCACTTGCAGCAGATAAATTAATTTCATCCAAACTTTCTTGCGATATTACTGCTGGTTTTACGCTTGATAATCGTGGTACACCGGCATTCAAAATTTCTTATAATTTTTAATGTGCTATACTCCGTGAAACTAGTCTTAGTATGGAGTTTTTTTATGCGTGAATCACACAAGAAAAAGATTGTTGTTTTTATGTTAGTTGTTAGTTTAATATGGTTTTTGACGAGCAGAATTTTTTTTTATAAACCGGGAATATTAGATTACACAGCTTCATATTTTGTTTATCCTGTTATTTCAATGCAGAGAGCTATTGTCAAACCACTTTTAACTTTTTTTGATCGAAAGCGATCATACAAAGAGCTTGAGCAGCAATTTTATAAAGTGCAAAAAGAGCGGGATGCATTGCTTGCTACCAATATCATGCTCCGTTCAACGCAGCTTTTTATTGATAATACTAAAGAGATTATTGATTTTAAAAAGCGGTATAAGGTTGGTAATGCCATACTCGGTGGCGTATTGCTGAAAAATATTTCACCACAAGAACATTTTTTCTTGGTTGATAAAGGCTTTCGCGATGGTGTTGAGGTTGATGCCGTTGCGGTATGGAAAAACTGTTTGCTTGGCAGGGTTACCCAAGTTTTTGGATGGTATAGTAAAATTACATTAATCACTGACAAGCAGTGTAACGTTGCAGTATATGGAGTAAAACATGGAGCTGCAGGTATTCATAGAGGGTGTAACAGAAACGATACGGCATGCTTGGAGCATGTGAGCCATTTATCTTCAATTGATGTCGGAGAATTGCTTATTTCAAGTGGGCAAGGTTTAGTATTTCCAAAAGGCTTTGCGTTGGGAAATGTTTCTGATTATAGACCTGGTGAACTTTTTCATAATGTAAAAGTTAAACCATTGGTCGATATTCAAAACCTTGAGTACTGTTATTTGATTCGTAAGGGAGGTTAATATATGATCTTTTTAAGATAACGATTTTCAAGCGTAGCACAAATGGCATTAACAAGATTGCTACTTAACTCATCGTTATCATCTGAAGAATCGCTACTAATTAAATTAAACCAGCCGCTTTTTTGTGGAGGTTTGACCCATTTAATATTAGTTTCAATTAATGCTTTTTCTTTAATGACTTTTTTTGCTACAGAAATAGAACCTAGTTGGTCTATTAATCCTAGTTTTTTTGCTTGTCGCGCAGTAAAAATTTTGCCATCGGCCCATTCGTATGATTGAGTTGGTGCGAGCTTACGTTGTTGTGAAATATCAACAATAAACTGTTGATATGTATCATCTAAAACACTCTGTAACATTGCAACTTCTTGTTCAGTTATTCCAACAAACGGGTCTGCTACATTTTTGTATGTACCAGCCTTGATCGCTTTGTATTGTATCTTGTAGTCTTGGAGAAGTTCTTGTAGCTGAAATAGATAGCCAAAACGTGCACCAATACTTCCAATTAATGCAGAAGGTGGTGCAATAATATAGTCAGCGGCACTTGCAACATAATAACCACCTGAGGCACAAATATTTTCAACTAATGCAATAACAGGTTTAGTGGGGTATATTTTTTTAAAATGGCGAATTTCGCTGAATATAGCTTGTCCTGTACCAGAGGCTCCTCCGGGACATTCGATTTTTAAAAGAATTGCTTTGATATCATTATTTTCAAAAAATCTGCGGATATGTTTGGTCAAATAGGCTGAATCATACAAAAATCCTCTGATTGGAACTACAGCGACTTGTGTGCGAGGGTCAAAGTGGCGGAAATAAAATGTTTTTAAGTTTTTTGTTAGTACTGGTATGAGTGGAAAAAACATGAAAAAAAGTATGAGCATGAAGAAACTTCTGAAAGCTCTTAAGATGTCCATTGAGAGGCCTTTTTTGTATTTTTTGTAAAAAATGTTTGTGTTCACTATCGCACAAATATTTGGTTTTATGAAGATTTTTTTACTATTTATTTTGACTTTCTTTGTGTTTTCATTTACAATCTTGAACGTCTAGGGCGGTTAGCTCAGCTGGTAGAGCATCAGTCTTACAAACTGGGGGTCACAGGTTCGAGTCCTGTACCGCCCACCAGGTTTTGTTGTTTTTATATAAATTTAAAGTTATTTTTGAAATTTAAAAACTTTGGTTATTCCTCGGTAGCTCAGTTGGTAGAGCAAACGACTGTTAATCGTTGGGTCGCAGGTTCGAGTCCTGCCCGAGGAGCCATATCTTATATTTGATTTGGGGCTGTAGCTCAGTCCGGTTAGAGCGCTCGCCTGTCACGCGAGAGGTCGCGAGTTCGAGTCTCGTCAGCCCCGCCATATGTGTTGATTGTCTACTGTAGCAATAGTTTTAAATGGCTCTCTTACCTCTAGAACGAGGTTTTTGTGATTGAGCTGTAAGTTCGAAAAAAAAATCTTGAGCGAATTGTGAAATTAAAAAATAAGTAAAAATAGAGTAGGCTAGCTTCGTTTTTTGAAAAAAAAAGGAACTAACCAATGCTAAAAAGCATAGAAGAAGTTTACTACATAATTGACGAAATTGTACAGAACGGAATTACACAAAAATCAAA
>JAGQHQ010000009.1 GCA_020431705.1 Candidatus Dependentiae bacterium | reverse complement strand
ACATTTGGACATCTGAATAGCTGGCGAGGTATTTTTATTCGATGGAATAAGAAAGTTGAAAACTATATAGCAGCAATACAAATTGCCGCTATATTCTATACTTTGAGGCATTTATGAATTTTGGGATAGATTCTAACTTTTATTATCTTAAACGTATCCAGAAAAATTACTAAAATAGTGGAACAGATAACACGCAAAAAAGATGACTCTGCTTAAATAACTCTTGTAAAAAAAAGAAAAAAACCTATACTAAACTCTAAAAATAGAATAATGAAAATTTTATTAATTATTTTTGTAGTGGTTTTTTACTTATGCAAAATATGTCATCGCTGTTTAAAAAATTGCTATTTGCACTATTAGCACTTTCTATTTCTCACAGCCTTGTAGCCATGAAAGATGGACCTACGGCTGTAGAAAAAGCTTTTCGAGAAGAATTTCCTGTAGCACCATCAAAGCCTTTTACTCAAGTCGCTAAAGCCGTATTGGGATCAGGTCTTGTAGCAGTCGGCGGATATCTTCTTAAAAATAACTTAGCAGGCATACAAGCTATTCCAACAGAATTGAGTGTGCAAGCTATAAAGCACAGTGCTCGTGCGCTTAAAGATCAATTTTTACATCTTGATCCTACAGCACAAGGTTTGATATGTGGTGCAACAGCGATGACGCTTTGTGGTCTTGGTTTATTAGCATGGGTCAGGCCGAACCACTTTTGCAAGATCGAAGAAGAAAAAGAATTTAATAGTTTAGTAACAAGTAGTGTGGGTTCTAGTGCTAAACCACTTATACACAGTACTGTTATAGATATAGATAGCTACTTAGCAATAATTGATGATTTTGATTCCTATTTCCATAAAAAAAGTATAAAAAATAATGAGAAATTTCAGGCATTAAAAAGCAAAATTTTAGGCATTAGAAAAAAAATTACAGAGTCTGTAGCGGATATTAATGATAAAAAAAATAAATCTTTTCTATCTTTGTTTTTTTCAAAAATAATAAAAAAGAATAATAAAACTCGTACCCTTTTAAGTGGGAATAAAATTGATAAAAGGATGATTGAAAAAGTTGCTATCTATAACTTCTATGAAGACCAATACAAAGATAATCCTTTATATAATCCTTTCTTTTATATAAAAAATTTGAAAAAGATTCTTTCTAATAACAATAACAATGAACAAACAGATAAAAAAACAGAGGACATGGATATTATAATAGACCATAAGATGAATGGTACTTTTGGTGCTTGTTTTGTATTAAGCGATGATGCAAATGAGAATATTAATGGTTTTTTGAGTAAGATGGAAAATCAGGATTACTTAAACTTGATCGATTTTCATAACGCATTTATAGAAAACATAGGGAACTATGGCTCTTATATTAAAAATAAGTATAATCTTGGATTGGTTACTGTGGATAATTGTACGCTCACTGATAATTGTGAAATAACAATTCCTTTTGTAGGGATAGATTTAGAAGAAGAACCCATATACCAAAATTATATATGGGAAAAATTCACGAACGATAAGTTAAAGAATTACCAAATACTTGCATTTCGTTCAATGCAAATATTGAACGTTCCCCTTAATAATATAAATATCTATTTTACCTATAGAAACACAATAAAAAATATTATTAATACTATGACTATTAGTAATATTGTGAACAACAAAGAAAATCAATTATTATATTCCTTACGGCTTCTTATTAATAAAAAACATGACTTTGAGAATACGAAACTTAAAAAGCCATGTGTTGTTATAAACAATAATGATACATCGTATATAATTTCTAGGATAAGCGAAAAAAAATATACAGTTAGATACCTTTCTGAACTAGAATGGAAGGAAGGCAAGGAAGAGGAGGAGTTTGAATTCCTCCTTGCTGATGATGAAAAAACACTTGCAAAAAGCGTTATGGATAGTATTTTAATTTTAAAAAAAATATCTATATCAGCTGCAGGAAAAGATGATCTCTCAGATTTTTCAGATGATTCGGATTTTTCAGATGATTCAGATTTTTCAGATGATGATGAAGAGAATGATTCAAATACTAAAGATGACTAATAGACTGATGAACATACAAAAGAACAGATAGAATATACAACAGGATTTATGAGTCTTATACAAAAATATAATATTATTTTATTTTCCTTTATAAGCTATACAACCAGTCTCCACGTCTTATTGTATATATATAATCGAATAAATGAAACATGTGCAATGCCATTTGTAAGGGCATGTAAACTGTTATTATACGCATCCCTTATATATATAGAACCAGAAGATATAATACCATCAGGATAGAACTCAACAGTATCATTTTTAAATGTGACTGGCTTACTCAAAATTTTTTTAGGCGCTGTAGGTGGTCCTTTTACACCTGATAAATATCCAAAACTAACTGATTGAGGCAGTTGATACGTTGTGTTATCGTACGTATATGTATTATGAGAAATATCAATATATAACTTTTGTTCTTGCCTGGTTGCCATTGCCTTATGTTGTAGATAGTAACACAGACTATACAAATGATAAAGTTCTGCCCGAGTTATACTACGATGTAAAAAGCCAAAATTTGTAATACTAAGTGTAGTTATTAAAACAAAAAGAACTAATACGATTAATAGTTCAATTAAAGTATAACCCTTATTCAATAACCTCGTGTTCAATAGTTGCAACTGAAAGGACTTCTTCAATAGTCGTTTCCCCCGCTTTAATATGACGTAATCCATCTTCAATTAAAAGCGTCATGCCATTGGCAATTGCCTGTTTACGTAGTTGCGAGGTATCAGCACGTGCCATAGTCAAACGAGCTATATCAGGAGTCATTGCCATTAACTCAAAAATTGCAATACGCCCTTTATACCCCGTACCACCGCATTCTTCACATCCATGTGCTTCATAAAATGAAATCATATCCGCTTCTTGTTGTGAAAGTCCCATGTTACGCAATAAATCTGCTGATGGCTTGTGTGCCTTTTTGCATATATTGCATAATCTACGCACAAGCCGTTGCGCCATTGCAAGCACAATTGATGATGCAATTAAAAAAGGCTCAACGCCCATATCAAGCAAGCGGGTAATAGTTGCTGGTGCACTGTTGGTATGTAGCGTACTGAGCACCAGGTGACCTGTAAGCGCTGCTTGAATCGCAATTTGTGCTGTCTCTTGGTCTCGCGTTTCACCAATCATTACAATATCTGGATCTTGCCGCAGAATTGAACGCAACGCGGCGGCAAATGTTAATCCAACTTTTTCTTGCACATGTACTTGCCCAATACCGGGTGTTTGATACTCAACCGGATCTTCTACAGTAATAATATTAACATCAGGTTTGTTCAATTCGCCAAGTACACAATATAACGTACTTGTTTTACCAGAACCAGTAGGCCCGGTAACATAAATAATACCATTTGGTTTACCAATCGAATCAGCAATAAGTTGAAGATCGCGATCGGAAAAACCAAGATCCTTTAATTTTCCAAAGGTACGTGATTTATCCAAAATACGCATCACAATACGTTCACCAAATGCAACAGGTAATACTGAAACACGAATATCGTATGGTTTACCGGCAACCTTAATATCAATTCTACCATCTTGTGGAATACGTTTTTCTGCAATATTAAGATTTGCCATAATTTTTATACGAGAAGCAAGCGCACCCTGAATTCGTTTAGGCGGCGTCATAATATCGTACATTACTCCATCAATGCGGTAACGCACACGTACTTCTTTTTCAAACGGTTCAATATGAATATCAGAAGCACCACGCTTAGTCGCCTGCAATAGAATGTTGTTAACTAATTTAATAATCGGTGCCTGGTCGGCTATTGCAGAAATATCTTTTTCATCAATTGAGCGCAAATCCACTTCACCAAGCTCTTCTTCTTCTTTGCCAAGCTCCTCAATTGCTTTTTTTGCACCCTCAAGCGGATAAAAACGATTGAGTGCATCAATAATGATATGTTTTGTAGAAACAACATAACGAGCACCGCCACCAAGTAGCATATTCAATTCGTCTAATGGCTGAAAATTAACTGGATTATCAGTTACAATAGTCAACTGGCCATCAATAAGTAACGGCATAACCACATTATCTCGCAAAAAAGTAAGTGGTACTTTGGCAAGTATATCAAGATCTGTCATTGCTTCAGAAATCAATTCAATATAATCAGTATGAGCATATTGGGCAAATGCATGTGCAAGTTGCACCTGAGTAATCATATTTTTTTCTAAAAGATATGTATGCAACGCTTGGCCTGTTTGTGCAACGGCTTCCATGCTCTCTTCGAGTTGCTCTTTAGTAATTACACCAGCAACAACAAGTAAATCACCTATATTTTGGGGCTCAGGACGCGGATTATTTTGCGCCATAACAATACCTTTCCTATATTATAGGTTTCACCATAACACACTCTCAGGTAATACGGTAGTATTTTGGTTGTATTTTTTGTTATTTGGGGTAGTCTTTTTATAAAGGTATTTTCTACAGATTTTGTAACAAAAAGTATAAAGTTTATATGAAAAAAGCACTTCTCGCTATTATACTTCTTATTTTTCTTCCATCATGCTTTGGCAAACTTATTAAAAAACGCAAAACAATCAGTGCCATGGATTATAATGAGCTCAAAAAACGCAAAATACAACTAACAAAAAATAAAGATACTGAAGGAACAATCAAGTATCTGCAAAAAATGATTCCGCTATGCCAAGACTTAAAAGAGCTGCGCGATATTATGCTTGAGCTTGCTGACTTATTATTTGATACAGGAAAATTGCAAGAGGCAGAAAAACTGTATCGCGAGTTTAGCAAACTATATCCAAGTGATGTAAATACTGAATATACATTATATAAAGCAATTCTATGTTGTTTTTATAAAACACTAGATACATCACGAGATCAAACCAAAACGCAAGAAACTCTTGAACTTGTTGACCAATTTCTTGAAAGGGAGAGGGTATTCACACACTATACAGCTGAAGTAAAAAAAATTGGCTCTACCTGTAATCAAAAGCTTGCTGAAGCGCAGCTAAGCGTTATTGATTTTTATATAAAGCGCGGTAATTATCAAAGTGCACATCACCGTATTGCCAATGTAAAAAAAGAATTTTTGTCAGCAGTTCCAGAAATAGAAGTGCAGTTGCTTCATTTTGAATATAAATTAGCTCATGCACAACATAATGCTGAGCAACTCAAGAAAATACAAACAGAGTTAACAGAAAAATTCCCCGAGCATCCATTCACGCTCGCTGCAAGTGACACGATAAAAAAAACATCGTTGTTTAAAAGATTTTAGAAAATGACTGATACATCAACCACTGTACACTTTTTTAAACGAGTAACAAAAGATATAAAGCAGTTTGGTCAGCAAGCGGAACAAGCTGTTGCTCATGCATTGTGCAAAAATGGCTTTACTATTCTTGCGCAAAATTATTCAGTACGCGGCGGAGAAATTGATATAATTGCCGCAGATAAGGACACAGTTGTATTCATTGAAGTAAAAGCGCGTCGCACTAATTATTTTGATATTGGGCATGTCATTACACGGCAAAAACAGCGTAAAATTATACAGACAGCACAATTATTTTTAGCAAAACATCCCCAATTATATAACAAAGTCTGCCGCTTTGATGTTGCACTAATTGAACAAACTGAACCACATACACACGTTACCTATATTGCGGATGCCTTTAATCTATAATAAATTCATCTCAGTAATCGGTATTTCTGATATCTTAGAATACACAGGAGTATAATGAAGGCAGAATTTATACAAACATTCATAAAGCGAGCTATTACTGCAAGTCTATTACTTTCTTTTTTTCTTACTGTCTTCTTTTTCCTTCCGACCTACGTACTTTCAGTGATTTTTGTTGCATGTGCAACATATATTATTGTAGTTGAATGGCGCAATTTTTTTGATCACCAATCATGGATTTTTTGGGTATTGCTACCAGTATATCCACTTTTTTCTTTTTTGCTGTTGATACTACTCAATCAAGATGAACACGCTCGGTATTTATTATTACTGATGCTTGCGTTAGTCAATAGCTTTGACAGCGGTGCATATTTGATTGGTTCGCTTTTTGGTACATACAAAATCGCACCACGTATTAGCCCAGGTAAAACATGGGAAGGCACTATTGGCGGCTTTATTATCTGCCTTTTTACATTATTTTTTATTGTTTATTTTGTTTCTACACAAAATAGTGGCTTTCTCACTATTGCTATACGTATAGGAATAATCGGTATTAGTGTTGGTCTACTATGCTTCTTTGGCGATTTGTTTGAATCATTTCTAAAAAGACGTGCTGGCATCAAGGACTCTGGCACTATATTTCCTGGCCACGGCGGTCTGTTAGACAGGTTTGATAGTATTCTGTTTGTAATCGTATTTTTCTATTTTTTTAGAAACTGGCTCATTTCTATCTTTTAGGAAGGCTTTTAATATTATTTGTGCAAAACGTATAATAAAACTGCATATTTTTTCTAAGCAATTGATTAACTACTTACCTTTTGCCAACGCTGCTGCATAATTAAAATCAAAAAAGTATGTGTGCCATTGCTCATCAGTAGTATTATATTCATTATCACACAAAAAATGATCAATAAGTGCTTCTCTAACTCGTAAAAGTTCTCTTAACCGAGGCCCCTTGTTTTTTGGATCTGCAATAGTAAAATCAAGCAACTCAAGTGCTCGATAAAATGCATCGTTACTCATTTCAAGATCACCTTTATTTTTTAATCGTATACATCTTGAAATATCAGTGCCAACATTTGCTAATTGCTCAAGAAAGGAAAATTTAAACCAGCGACCGCTAGCAAGATTCTTATGTATAATCATTCTGTTACCAAACTGTAAACAATATTTTTTATTTGTTTTTGAATATTATGATTTTCAATTCCGCGCGTTATATTGCCTTGCTTAGGTCGAATGTTAATCATAGAATCAAACTCTATAAAATTTTCATCTTCAATCTTTTTATCAGGATAAAAATTAATCCCCCATAAGTGTTCTTGATTTGAACCACTCTCAAGTAGCATCTGTTCTTCGTCCGAATGCATCTCTGCATCAACAATTATAACCCCTTTTTCGATATCTACCACTGCTTTAACAATATGATTAAACATATTTTTTGACATTTCTTTCAGTTCATTTCGTGAAATTTTTTCTGATATCTGTACTAATTTCATATATTGTTATCCCTTTAAGAATTCTGCAACATTAACGCATGAAATACGTTTTTGATCGCCCGTTATCATATTTTTGACAGTAACTTCTTTTGCCTGTTGCTCATCTGCACCAATAATCAGCGCATATGCCGCACCCATTTTATTTGCTTTTTTCATCATATTTTTTATTGAACCACCATCAAGTATAACCTCGATACACAATCCTTGCGCTCGTAATTGGTCTGCCAACAATAAACCAATCATATGTTGCTCATCATCAAGCGGCATAATTACATATAATGATGGTAATTGTGGCATTGGTAATGTAGATTGAAAAGGTTCAAGCAGTAGTATTAATCGTTCAATACCAATTGCTGCACCAAGTGATGGATAATCCTGTTTTGCACCAATCTGGCCAACTAGTTGATCATATCGTCCACCGCCACAAAAAGCATTTTGTGCACCTAAATTGCTACTGTTAAATTCAAAAACTGTTTTATTGTAATAATCAAGACCGCGTACTAATGTTGGTTGATGAGAATACGAAACAGACAGTAATTCCAAATTATATTGTATATGTCGCCACTCATTTGAACAACTGCTACATAAATGGTCAGTTATATATGGTGTTTGTTGGTATAGAATTTGGCATTGCGTATTTTTACAATCAAATACACGCATTATATTGGTATCTTTACGGTACATACATGTTTTACACAAACTCGTTTGCCCATCAAGAAAATCCTTTAACACGAGTTTATATGCTGTACGATCGTCAAAACATCCCAAAAAATTTACCAGTAATGCATAATTATTAAGCATTAATTTTTCATGAAAAAAGCGATCAAGCATAGTAATAAGTTGGACATCATGTATAACAGTTTCTGCACCAATACTTTCTATATTAATCTGATGAAATTGGCGATATCGTCCTTTTTGTGGCCGTTCATATCTAAAAATTGGCCCCCATGAAAATACGTTCCACGGTGTTTGTTGTATACCATTGTTCACAAATGCACGTACAGTTGCCGCTGTTGCTTCCGGCCTGAGGCATATTGTTTCATCATCTTTGGTTTCAATTAAAAACATTTGTTTACTTACTACATCCGTCTGCATACCAAGCGAACGGACAAAAAGCTGTGTATGCTCTAAAATTGGCGTCGCAATTTCAGTAAAATGGTAAGTCATTAAATGATTTTTTGCTTGATCAACAATAAAATTAAATAATCTCAGGTCTAAAAAATCTTGTGTGCCTTTAACTCGAGTAAACATGCAACATTTCCAATAACATAATATATATGGGGAACATATCAACAATAATAATTCTCATTGTTGCATAAAGATAAAAAAAATGATAGGCCTGAAATATGAAAATGATTGACGAGCGTAAAACAAAAATGTTACAAGAAAACAGTAGTTGAGTAGTGTTGGTTGTATCACCTCATAAGCCCTGAAAAAAGGGAGGAGCGTAATGAAGAAGCATCTCATATTATCCCTACTTTTGAGTATCACCTTACCGGCGATGGCAGTTCGAAGAATCAAAAAATGTGATTCTAGTTGTAAAGCAACTAGTAAAACGTTCTTTTCTATACGTCCACCACATCAAATTGGCTCACCAGAACGTCTTGTACATTTTCGTGACAAACTAGAACAACGCGAAGATGGTTGGGCTGGCACAATTCAAGCAACTGTATTTGGCGGTAAATCAACTCGCACACAACGCCTTGCACAATATTTTATGCCTGAGTGTAGAGATAAACTGATTGTCAGAGAGCAGTTACAAACATTTGATCAAGAAAAAAATGATCCTCAACTTGATATTCTTGCAAATCACCTAAATATTTACACTGCAAATGGAAACTTTGAATCAGAAATTCGCTTTGAGCCAGAGCATAGTTTTATTGGCGTTGGTTTTAATTGGAAACAACGTTTGTATGAGCGTGATAACGGTAAACACTTTTTTGGCTTCGCTTCGTTACCTATTGTACGCGTAAAAAACAAAATAAATTTATGTGAGCGTATTATAGAAGATGGTGGGGGAATTAATGAAACACTTTCTGCAGCATCAGAAACAATCAACAATTTCCCTGTTGTTGCAAATGTAAAACAGGCATTCCGTCAAAAAGCATGGAAGTGTGGCAAAATCGACGATTGCGGATGCGATAATACAGAAACACGTGTTGCTGACATAGAAGTTGGACTTGGCTACCAATTGATTAATGAAGAAATGTGCACACTCGAATCATTTGTCGGTGGCATCATTGCAACTGGCAACCGCCCAGAAGGCACATATGTATTTGAACCAATCGTTGGCCATAATAAACATCATGGTGTATTCTGGGGAAGCAGCATCGGCCTTGAATTATGGCATCATGACAATATGGACAGAAAATTGATGATGTATGTTGATTATAACGGCAGATATATGTTCGAACGTTCTGAGTGCCGCTTGGTTGATGTAAAATGCAAACCATGGTCTCGTTATATGCAACTCTATTGTAACCTTGAGCAAGCAACAGCCGCTTCTACTGCCAATGAAAATGAAGCATTGGTTTCTCACACACCTGGTGTAAATAAATTCTGTCTATGCCTAGATGTAAGTCCGCGTTTTATTCATACATTCAACACGGGTTTTTCATATTATGGCGAGCGCTTTGAAGCAGAGCTTGGATATAATTTTTTCTGCAGATCATCTGAGTGTATAGAACTTGGCTGTACATTCGCTGAAACTGCAGCATTTAAATCTGTAGCCACAGGAGGTGCTGGTCAAACAGACAACGTACAAACTATATGCCGTATTTTTAATAACGTAAACGTTGAACTAATTGAAAACTTTAACGACAATATCATTAAAACTGCTGATCTTGATTTAGAATCTGCGGCACATCCAGGAACAACATTACACACAATATACGGTTCATTTGGTTATCGTTGGGATGATAGAGAATATCCAATTTTTGCCGGCCTTGGTGGTTCATACCAATATTCTCAAGATAATACTGGCATGAGTAAGTGGATGCTTTGGGGTAAAGCTGGTATTTCATTCTAATGCCAATAAATATTGCAATAGTAAATGCAAAAATATCGAGCTTTTGCATAATCAAAAGCTCGTATTATTTAAAAGGGGTATGTTATGAAAAAATATATTGTACCATCACTAATTGTTAGTTTTTTATTATGTTGCATACAATTAACACTTTTTGCCATGTCACCGGCTGTAATTGCTTCAAAACAGCGTGAATTTAGAAAGCACATAGAATCATTGAAAAAGCTAAATGAAGAAGGAGAAGGTAAGAGTACAAAAGCAAATAAAATTAAAAATAGCGCGCAGCAATTAATTAATGAAATGCGGCCATACACAAATGTTAAGTGGATGGAAACGTTACTTGAAGCAGAAAAAAAACAAATAGAAACAATGTTCTATGAAGCCGCTAATAATACACTTAAAGATATAAGCGCACTTTTAGGAAATACTGAAGATAAAGCATCGCCATATTTTTGGGATTTTCATCCTAAAAAAGAAATTCAACTGAAATTTTTTAAAAAATTATCAGATTACTTTGATGATATGATAGTAGGCATTATTAATTTATATGGTATTGATCGTAAAAAAGAAACAGAATGGGCAACTAGAGATGGAAAGAGTGGCTCTGGCGGACTATTTTATTTATTAAATGAACACCATAAAGATTTTATAAATTTTGCAAATATCTTTGGAAAGACAGACAAAACATTTTATAAAAATAATGATACACAAATAAATGTTTTGAATTCTATAAAAGAAAATCTTGCTGATCTGATTTACACCGTTTATTACGGTATTAGAAATCAAGAAAAATTTAGTCTTTTTCAGAACAATATTCTTAAAAAACCCTTTACGAAGTCTAATATAGTAAAAAAATTGGATCAACTTAAAGATAATAATCTAGGTGGTATTTTTTATAATCTGCAGAAGGATTTAAACCATTACAAAAATCTTATGGCGTTTGCTGGCGAAGAAACCGGCGTATTCAATACTACTTTGGCAATTGAAAAAATTAATAACGACGTGAAAACACTAAATAATGCTTACGGACTAAATATCACCGAACCATTCAATGATGACAGATCAAATAGGAAGCATAAAAAAACCATATCTGGGAAACAAGAAGATATGCCATTTGATTTCAATGATATCATTACAGAAGTTTACAACAAATCACTTACTAAAGTAAGCGATACAATAAAAACAGTAGCAACTATTGGTGATATTGACCAGGGCAATAATCCTGAAGAATTTGGGAAAAATATTGTCAAAGCAGTTTTACAGCCAATAAAAGATATTATTATTAATCTGGTTAATTATCAAGATACATTAAAAAATAAATTTAATACATGGGTAAAAGATAATAGCAATGAAAATTCACTAAAAGAAGCCGTATATGAACATCCTCAAACTAAGGATAAAATCCAAAAAGCTCTTGTTAGTATCACTAAATACATAAATAAAATAGACGATCTTAAATTTGAGGAATTAAAATAAAATAAAGATTATATTGTTATCCCAAAGCCAGGGGCATACATGCCCCTGGCTTTTTTTATATACATATATTCCTATACAAAATAATAACCCAGATACAATCTTTTTATGCAAATTATTGTATTCTGTTATAACAATTAATTATCTTGATAAAAACTTTTTGTACCATCAATATTTTCATTAAAAAGGGCATATCTCATGATATATGTAAAAAAATATGTTGCACTATGGATTGTTGCGGGTTTTTTATCATGTTGTGCACAATTAACACTTTTTGCCATGTCACCAGCCGTAATTGCCGCAAAACAGCGTGAATTTAGAAAGCACATAGCTACATTTAAAAAACTTAATGCCAGTGGCAAGGGTATGGATCCACAAGCAGCTGAAGCGAGCGAGAAGGCCAAGAAGGTAATCAATGAAGTACGGCCATACACAGATGTTAAATGGATGGAAATATTACTTGAAACAGAAATAAAAGAAAAAGAAGAAAAATTTCACGAGGATGCTGATTCAGCACTGTGGCATATAGGTGGAATACTAGGACAATTAGAAAATAAACATAATCCATATTTTACTGTCGGAAAACGTGAAACACTTGGCACAAAATTTTTTAAAGAACTCCATACCAAAATTACTAATGATGCAAGGGAATTGCTAACAAAAAAATATGGTATTTCTGAGGTAAAAAAAGAGAATTATTTGACTGGCACAGGTAAGTCGTACCCCGGGGGATTATTTTATCTACTAGATGAACAACATAATAAATTTATAGATTTTGCAAATATTTTTGGACATACAAACAAAAGTTTTTATAAACAAACTGATACACAAATAAGTGTTTTTGATTCCATTAAAAGGGATTTAAGCTATATTATATTTAATATATATTATAGCCCCACAGAAAATAATACGAATCACTTTACAATAGATAAAAACAGTGGTCTATTGTTAACACCAAAACAAGTAAAAGATGTTATAAGTGACTATAATAACCTTCAAAAGTCTGGATTCGGAGGCATTTTTTATCATCTGTATAAAGATTTAGCACATTATAAAAACCTTATGGAATTTGTTGGCCAAAAAAACAAATTATTAAACATTTCTACGGCAATTGAACAAATTAATAATGATGTAAAAACACTAAATAATAATAATGCATTAAATATCTCTATGCCATTCGATGATGACAAATTGAATAGAAAGTATACAACAACTGAGGGAAAACAGATACCATATACTTTCAATGATATCATTACAGAAGTTTACAACAAATCACTTACTAAAGTAGGCGATACAATAAAAGCAGCAGCAACTACTGGTGAAATTGACCGAGGCAATAATCCTGAAAAATTTGGAGAAAATATTGTCAAAGCAGTTTTACAGCCGATAAAAGATATAATAGTTACCTTACTTAAAAATAATGACGAATCCTACTTTAGCAAAGAAACTGGTGGTAATCAAACAAAGAGATTTACCGATAGTTGGATAAAAAAAGATGAAAAAGACAGAACTGACGAAGAATTAAAAAAGATTCTGTATTCATCACGTAGTCAGACTGCTCTCGAAACTGCTTTAGCAAATTTTACCAAGACTATAGATAAAATAGATATGCTCAAATTTACAGAAAAAGATTTTGAAGATAAAAAATAAAACACAAATAGTTGGTTAATCAACTGTTTATATAGATAATCTTTAAATCACATTAATGGGCCTGCTGAATAGCAGGCCCAAAATATATCAGTAGCGCCCATCCAACCCACAAGAATTCTTCTCTCCTTTAAAGTAGCTTAAAAAAGAACAAATCAAGTAAAAAAACTTTGAAATTATATATTTTTATTTTTTATAAATTATTGCAATTTGAGTATCATGTTATATATAATAATAGTAAATAATTCCTAAATTTTAGGATACATTGAAAAATAAAAAAGGGAGCAATAAATGAACAAAAAGCAGTGTATAATCACAATAATGCTAGCAAGTGTAGGCTTAGCGGCACACGCATGTCCAATAAAAGTAAAAAATGACACAAATGTGCCAGTGTATGTGGTAGGCACAGTGCTTGCCGATAAACTTACCGATGTAGCAACTGGCCAGCAAATAAAAAAAATGGCAGAAGAAATGGGTATTAAAAAAAGAGATTATGAAAAAATTCGAGTTGGTGAAACTGATATGATAGGTAATGGAAAAAGTAAAACCTACTTTTTTTATGTACGTGCTGGCAGTAGTAAACAATATATCAGGTTGCATCAATTACAATTTTCTTCATGCATACCACTAAAACAGAAAAAACGCTTTTGGAAAAAAAATGCTGTCAAGATATCGCAACTGAAAGAAGGCCGATTAACTAAGCAACAAGAAAAATATTTCAGATTAACCGATCTTCGTAAACTATTTGGCTATAAATTCACAAAAGCATATTTAGAACTGCAAGAGCAGCTATCCCGTTTTTGGAATGAGCAAATTTCTGAAACAGATAAAACAGAGCCAACAATTGAAGAACTTAATTAATCTTTTTTAGATTAATGACCATCCCCTGACTCTTTGTTAATTTGATAAATGCTCTAAAGCTACTTGGCTCAGATCTTGCAATTATTTATTTTGTTCTACCCGCAACATTTTTTATATTTTTTTCCAGAACCGCATGGGCATGGATCATTACGTCCAGTTTTTGGTTCTTCGCGTTTTTCTTGTGTAGTAGATCCAGAATCACTATTAGTACCATTACTAACAATTAAATTAATCTGCTCCAACTCTTGCTCACGCTTTTGTTCTAATTCATATTGATTAAAACGTTCGATATTGAGATGAAAAATATGATGAATAATATCACGACGTGTATAAAGCATCATATCCTGAAACATAGCAAACGCTTCTCTCTTATACTCAATAAGGGGATTTTTTTGCCCCCAACCACGTAAGCCAATGCCCTCTTTTAAATGATCAAGGTTAAGCATATGCTGCTTCCACGCTTGATCTATTGTTTCAAGCATCAACCATTTTTCTGCATTTTGTATTATCTCGCCTTCTTGTTGAGTACGATATAATGTATATTTTTCTAATAAAAAGTCGGTTACATCTTTTGTTAACTGTTCTATATTTTTATACGAAAAACCAACGCGCTCAAATAACGAACGCTCAAGCCCGGTAATCATATGTAATTCATCATATAATGCATTCATATTATCTTCAGTAACCAAACGTTTTGGACATGTACGCGCAATAATATCTTGTATACCACGTGTAATAAGTTCAGAAACTAATTCGTAAATAAGTTCAGAACCTTCTAAGATCTCACGGCGATATTTATATACAACCGTACGCTGTTGATTGAGCACATCATCATATTCAAGCAAATGTTTACGAATTTCAAAATTATTTTTTTCAACTTTTTCTTGCGCATGTTCAATTGTTTTGGAAACAAAACCAGATTCAATAGTTTCATCTTCTTGCATGCCAAAACGTTCCATATTTTTTTTAAGTGTATCACCTGCAAAAATACGAATTAAATCATCTTCAAGCGAAATATAAAAGCGTGACTCACCGGGATCACCTTGACGACCAGAACGTCCCCGCAACTGATTATCAATTCTCCTACTCTCATGCCGCTCAGTACCCAAAATATATAATCCACCAGCATCTATTGATTCTGGTGCTAATTTAATATCAGTACCACGGCCTGCCATGTTAGTCGCAATGGTGATATGCCCCGACTTTCCTGCATGCTCAACAATATCCGCTTCTCTTTCATGATTTTTTGCGTTCAAAACCTCATGTTTCAAACCACTTGCTGTTAATACATGACTCAACAATTCTGAAGTTTCAACTGCAACTGTACCTACTAAGACTGGTTGACCTTTTTTGTGGCGTTCGGCCACATCCTGTGCAATGGCTTTGTATTTTGCATTTTTAGTTAAAAAAATTAAATCAGGACGGTCATGACGAACTAATGGTCTATTGGTTGGAACAGAAATAACATCAAGTTTATAAATTTTATGAAATTCTTCTGCTTCTGTAGCAGCAGTTCCTGTCATACCTGCTAATTTTGTGTATAGTCTAAAATAGTTCTGTAAAGTAATAGAGGCAAGTGTTTGTGTTTCTTTTTCTATCTGTACGCCTTCTTTTGCTTCAAGCGCTTGGTGCAAACCATCGCTATAACGACGACCTGCTAATACACGACCAGTAAATTCATCAACAATCAATACACGCCCATCAACCACCATATAATCAACATCACGCCTGAAAAGTACATGTGCTTTGAGCGCTTGTACTACGTGATGTAAAATACTCAGATGCTCAATTGCATATAAATTTTTGAGTCGAAATGAACGTTCCACTTTATCGTTGCCAGAATCAGTCAATTGCACCGAACGTGCTTTTTCATCAACCTCGTAATCTACGTCTTTTTGTAAATTACACACTGCTTTATTTGCTGCTAAATATAATTGTGATTCATGCCCAATACCGCCAGAAATAATAAGCGGGGTACGTGCTTCATCAATTAAAATGGAATCAACCTCATCAACAATCGCATAGTTCAAATCACATTGCACATAATCTTCTAAGCGAAACTTCATGTTATCGCGTAAATAATCAAACCCAAGCTCATTGTTAGTTGCGTATACAATATCTGCGTTATATGTTTTTTTTCGTTCAGCATCACCCATTTTATTTTGTAGACAGCCAACTTCTAGCCCTAAAAAATTATACACTGGTGCCATCCAACTCGCATCACGACGTGCTAAATAATCATTAACAGTAACTAAATGTGCACCCTTACCACTCAATGCATTTAAGTAAAGTGGCAATGTTGCTGTTAATGTTTTTCCCTCACCTGTTTTCATTTCTGCAATTTTACCTTGATGCAGCACAATACCACCAATTAATTGTACATCATAATGGCGCTGGCCAAGTTGCCGTTTTGCAACCTCACGTACTACTGCATACGCTTCGGGCAAAATATCATCTAGTTTCTTACCCTGCTGTATGTGCTCTCTAAACTTATTTGTTTTTGCCGAAAGTGCACTATCTTCTAAAGGGCTTAATGTTACTTCTAGCTCATTAATTTTTTGTACCAGTGGCCGCAATTGCCGCAACTGCCGAGCATTGTTAGTTCCTAAAATTTTTGCCAGTAATCCTGCAATCATAGTTACAACCTTTTGTAAAATCTTTGGTAGTAATGAGGATAGCTTTTAATAACCCACCTTGTACACTACTTTACGTGATTATGCAAAAATAATCAAAGCATGTGCATATAAATATAAAAAAAAGCCGGCAGATTAAACATGCCGGCCACACAATGCATGCAAATACAATATATATTATGCATCTTTATTTTTTTGTAACTGTCAGCTTTTCAAAAGGCTTAAGGCCATATGCAATTTTAGCTATTTCAAATAGAGCATTCTTGATATGATCGAATTGATTTATGCCTTTATGGGCATCATAAAGTGCCATTTTAATACTGTCATTAGCTTTTTTTAAATCATTATTTTCCATATTATATATAAATGCATTCCACTGTGCTCGCGAAACGTCATTTAAATCGGCAATTTTTTTTAATAATGCTTCTATCTTTTCACCAATTTTTTTACCATCAACACATCCAGCTTTACCTTTTGCTTCACCCTCTTTCTCACCCATTGCGATGGCATCATTTAAATAGCTCTCAAAAGTTTTATTTGTAGCATAAGTAAGTTTTTTATCTGTAACTGTTTTTTGTATACTACTAAGAGTACTTCTAATATTCGGATCATAATCATCTTTATCAATGCCAATACCAGTTACAAACGAAATCAATGTATTATATTGATTTAAATCTTTATGCAATTGGCCAAAGATAGTGGTATCAACTTTATCATAAAAATAAGAATACTGTTCATAACTATCTTTTGGTAATAAGATTGTTTTGCTCGTTTTACCAAATTCATCTTTAGTGTTTTTTGGATATATCATATGTAATACGTTATGAGTTTCTGAATAAAATGCATCACGCGCAGTGATAAAATTCAGATACGTACCACCTGTTATACTATCTCCATAAATTTGTTGTCCATTAACATCTCCATATACATTCATAAAATCAAAAACATCATTAACAAACCTATCCATCCAATACAGTGCACCGCCTTTTTTGCTAATAGTTAATTCTGAAAATGTATCTACATCTCGATTAGTTATTTTTCCCTTATCTTTCTTTCCACCAAGTATTAGACTATTATTTTCTGATAATCTCGTTTTCTTCTCATCAAAGCTATAAATACGAGCGAGTATATCAAACATATCACGTTGCATCTCATCCTTTAAATGCATGTAATAACTCATATCTATACCACGCAATACATCAGTTTTTGTAGGAATTCCTCTAGTTTTATCCTTAAAGCCAAAAAAATTAGCCAGATGATTGAACTGTGCTGTAGCCTCTTGTTCATATAATTCTTCAGCTATCGTTGATGCTGCTCTGAGACTACTTTCAAATACTGCTATACTTGTATATGGTTTAATCTGATTTAAAATAGCTTGTGCGCTTGTTTTTAGCTTTTTAGCTTCAGATGTTAGGCCCTCACCCTCATTGATTTTTTCTTTATATTTACTCAGCACATTATTAAATTCTTTTACTTTTTTTTGCACCTGGATTGGTGACATAGCAAATACTGACTGTGCAAAAAATGTTGCAAATAAAACTATAAAAAAAAATTTCCCATTCATACTTTTATCCTTTTTTTATATATTTCACTTTTTTTTTAATTCTCTATGCTATTGCACATCAACTAATACTTAAAAGAAAAACAACTTCATACCAACATAGATTTACAAAATTGATGATACTATTACAATAAATCAAAAAAAATTATTGAATTAAATTTACTTGAGACTGACAATCGTCATTTGTCTACCGGCCTTGTTAGCATCACGACGATAAGAAAAAAAATTATTATCACAAGAAGTACATATATTGTACTCAAAGCAAAATGCTTCTTTAGGTACGCCTAAATCTTCCAATTGCAACCTATTAAAACTAGGTAAATCAAATGTATAATTATCATCTTTTTGCTGCAAAACATGATGAGCAAATTCAAAATGTTCTAACTGCTGTATAAAATCTTTTTGCACTTTATAGCAACATTTTTTTATTGATGGACCAAAAAAAATTCGCAACTGCTCAACCTCAGTATTAAACCGCTGTTGCATGTGTTGTATTGTTTTGACTCCAATTTCTGCAATAGAACTTCGCCAACCAGCATGCGCGATAGCTGCAACCGTATTAAGGCGATCATAGAAAATAATAGGTAAACAATCAGCAGTCATAATACCAATACCTGCAAGCGACACATTAGTAATCATATAATCGCCATCAAGAGTAAATGGCACAATTTCTTTAAAATCAGATTCTTTAATTATATAACCCTTTGCACCGTGAACTTGATTTAAAAACATGAGATTGTTTATCCTCATTATCTTTGTAAGCCCACTAAATGGTGGTACAGAAAGCAATTGCTGCTCTTTTGGAAGATTTTGATACCACATAGGGTAGAGCCGATCTTTAGCATTGCCAAAATAAATACGAAAAAAAGAACTATTGTGTAATAACATACGTCATTTATACTATATTTTTACAAACTGCTCATCTTTACACCGCTCAATAATAACATGCATCAATTCTTAATAACCAGCACCCGAGAACTGATTTCTCTTGCTGCTCTTCTACCATCCTTATAATACAATAATTAATTACTTATCTGTACCTCAAACGAAACACAATCTCTAGAAGGTTTTTTATTGTGGTATTGCGTGTGCTTGCATGCATATATACGATTGTACTCTTTCATCTCACGAACTTTTTGTTCCTGTGCACGTGCCTGACGCTCAAGCGCTCTCGCTTTGCGCTCTTCAGCTTCAATACGCTCACGCTCGCGTTTATCTTTTTCATATGCATGCACATCATGATGATAATGGGAATCTGTCAGCACAATCTCTTTTATAGTAATTAAATGTGTATATAGTTGGCGAGCCGCACTTACGCGATCATAATAATTGTGTACCAAATTATGTATCGCACTATCAAGTTGAGCACAGTCATCTTTAATATGACGACTATATTGCAAATACGGATAGGTACTATGAGAAAAATTAGTCAAAATTGCTGCACGAATTTCATATGCACGACCGTAATAATCAAGCGCTTGATTTTCTATCGCACGCAACTCTCGGTCATATTTACCATATAAATCTGACTCTAATTCAAATAATATAAAATAACTTTTGTGATATGCTAAAAATTCTTCCAAAAAAGAAAGGCGTGGCAGTAGATGATTAATGCGTCCAGCAATGCCATCCATCTCTCGCTTAACATAATAAATCTGACTGTCATGCAATGCCTGCTGTTGTAGTTTGTATGCTCGTTCAGTAACTGTTTTAAGATTTGAACGTAATGTACTTAGAGCTTGATTAAGATCACTAATATAATTACCAATATACTGCTCTTCTATTTTTGCTGTCCCAATCTCATACAAAAGATTTTCGTTTGCCGATCTAACAGATCTTCCCGCGTTATACCATGATTCTAAAATAGCCATAAGTGACTGATAGCGATTATGTGCGCTATCATATGCACGATGTGCTTCATCTAAAATTTGTTGATCAGTTTTAGAAAACAACCAACTACCAAATTTATACAATCCATAACAACCGGCGGCTACCGCGCCACCAATGAGACTAACCTTAGCGGTATCAGCGATAACATCGTCATCGTAATAAGAAGCACGCGATAAACCTGGTGCGGCTATTATAAGACCAAACAAACCTATTAGTACGACTTTTCTGATATTCATATATATACCCCACCTGAGCCACATTTTGTAGCGCCCGGATTTTTTTAGAAAAATGTATCACACCTACAACTAACTCATTGATATTATACAGCTGTGATAATAAAAACTCAAAAGGGTGCCAAGCCAACAGTGGAGCCTATCGCACTGGTCAGTCATGGCACAGTATGTATACAACTACAAACAAGTACAGAGGCAAAGATAATATCTCATACAGATTTCTATATTAAAAATGTTTCAATAAGAAATTTAGAGGATAAAAACCCTTGCAAAAAAATAGATATCTAGTACGTTGACTAATAGTATATATAAACTATCAAAATAACTATTTGTGGACTTAATTATCGTATCAACAACCACAAAGCAAGTAGGAGGCAGAGATGGTAAAAACACATCACAAATATATTTTTTTATCGCTGCTTATTCTTTCTTTTGCTGTGCACAAAACATATACTACGGATCTACACATTGCCAATCCAAAACCAAAAGTAGTAACTGTTTCAGTCAAGCCGCTTGATGAACTTAAACTTTATAATAATACTGCATTTAGTATAACGATTGTTGTGCATGACGCTAACAACGAAAACATTACTTATCAAGTAAGTCTCGCACCAAATGAAACTTTTTATAAAAATGCTCGTTGCCACACAACGGGTAATAAAAAAAAGCTAGCAAAGTTACTCATTTTTGATGTCGGTAAGCAAAATACACGGATGATATTGTATCCAATGCGCACCACATTTAATGATGAATCATGGCATTCTGTTACGGTTAAAGTCAGCGAAATTTTCAACAAATAACTATTGTTAACAATTCTATACACAAGACAAGCGGGCATATAAGTCCCGCTTGTTCTTAGAAGTAATGAAGCATCTATGATATTTTTTTCTCTTTTTGCTCTTTTTCTCTTAAAAATGTTGGTATATCAAGGTCTTGCTTATAAGTCGATACAGCAATCTTCGCGTCAAAATCTACTTCTTTAGCTTCATCTTTGGCAAGTAATGCCCTAATTTGTGCATCTTCTTCTTCTTCTGAAAGATCGATCAAGTCTTTTTCTTCAATTTTTGGTGTTGCTACGTCGGTTTTTTTTTCTGCTTGAATCGTCGTTTGAGCAACTTCAATCACAGGAACTTCAGACACATTATTTTTATGTTCTACTGTTGGTACAGCTGCATAAACTGTTTCAACATGCCTATCTTCTATTTTTTTGACATATGTTGGCTGTACACAAACTTGTACCTGTTCTGATAATGTTCTTGTTCGCTCTAAATCAGTTGTACATTTAGAAATAACGGGTACTTCATCAGGAACTAGACATTCAAAACCTGTAGCAATAATAGTTACCGAAACATCATCCTGCATAGTATCATCAATGACTGAACCAATAATAATTTGTGCATCCTCATCAACTTGATCATATACAACGCTAGCAGCAGCACTAACTTCTTGCAATCCCAAACTTGGTCCACCAGTAATATTGAGCAACACACCATGTGCACCTGCGATACTCATATTTTCTAACAATGGAGATGAAATTGCTTTTAATGCTGCTTCTTGTGCTCGATTTTCTCCAGTAGCGCTGGCAGTACCCATTACTGCAAGACCTTGAGATTTCATAATATTACGTACATCTGCAAAATCAACATTGATATAACCAGATTTGGTAATAATATCAGAAATTCCTTTTACTGATTGTGCAAATAAATCATTAATTAAAGCGAATGCATCGGGCATAGACATTTTGCGATCTGCAATATCAAGAAGCTTTTGATTTGGAATAATGATAAGCGTATCTACTGTTTTTTTTAATCTTGAAATTGCATCATCAGCAATATGTTGGCGTTTTTTACCCTCGAAAATAAATGGTTTTGTCACAATTGCAATTGAAAGAATACCCTTTTCTTTAAGTGCATGCGCAATAACAGGCAGCGCACCAGAACCAGTACCTCCACCCATACCGGCAGTCAAGAATACAATATCAGCACCCTTAATTTCTTCCATTACCTTATCAATATCTTCTTCTGCTGCCCGTTTGCCAAGCTCAGGATCGGCACCAGTGCCAAGACCACGCGTTGACTTAATACCCAGCTGAATTTTTTTCTCTGCAAAAGAAGCTTCTAATGCTTGTGCATCGGTATTAGCAACAATACACCCAATTGATTGATGACAAATATCAATAATATTATTAACTGTATTACCCCCAGCACCACCAACACCAATTACTTTTATTGACGCCATCGGCACTGAACTTTTTGTTTCTTCTTGTTCAAGTTCAATCATTACCCACTCCTTGTTTTTTCATATATGCGTATTATAGACGTATTACCCCTCATATTTTTTTACACTAAAAAGAACATCCTTAGTTGCTTCAGAGCAAGTCTACCTAAATCGTACAGCCGATAACAATTGTTTGAAGAAAATCAAGAAAATGCTTATACTACTGTAAAGACTTAATAAAAAAAGATACAGTACATAAATCAATAAGGAATTTGATCTTGAAAAAACTATTTCTCTCTCTTGTTATTTATACCGTTTTAGTTAGTAATAGTACGCTATGCGAAAAAAACAATAATAATTTTGAAAACACAGAACAGAACGAAGAAGAGTTAACCATTTTTGAAATAATAGAAGATACAATAGCTCAATTAGTTCGTGCCTATGAAGGAAATGAGCTTAATGACTATGAAACACATAAAAAATCACTAGAAAAATTATTTGATAAACTTAAAAAAAATAACGACAAAGTTATTCTAGAAAAAAATTTTAGGAATATATTAAGAGCTGTATCAAGAGTAGCTGATGATGAATTAAATCAAGATTTCATTTCTTCTTTCAAGCATTTTCAAGTTATAGAAAAAGATAGCACAGCTATACTTTTAAATAAAAATGTTCTCAATAAATGGCTCAGAAATGGAGTTCGTGTTTGTGCAATAACAAAAGATTGCGAAGAAATGAACGTCAATGGAGTAAAATGCAGACGAGCGCTCAGAGCTATGGATAATTTGCTGACACAATATGAAAAATATGGAAATGATGCTTATGCATTTTTCAAAGAAGAAAAAGATGGCCTTTTCTTTCACATAAAAAATGAGAATGATAATAATAATTAAAAAAAGTCAGAAACCCACGATTTCATTTGCATAAAAATTCTTTGTACAAGTGGACCATCAATGTTATTAATACGATTGTCTGCGTATTTTTTAAGTACATGTATCAATAAACCATATCCTGTTGCATAAATAGGGCTTTCAAGTGATTGAGGCAAATCATATTCAATACGTGGTATACCAATACGTACGGGAACATCAAAAATTTCTTGCGCAAGTTCCTTCATACCATTTAGTAACGAACCACCGCCAGTCAGCACGAGCCCGGCTGTCATAAATTTTTGTAATTTTTTTTGTATAATTTCTCGGCGTACAATAGCAAGCAACTCATTTGCACGTGGATATAACACACGAGCAATATCATATTGATTAATATGTTGTGTATCAGCAACATCAATTGATTCAACTATAATTTCTTCATTATTTTTATTTACTCGTGCCAAGGCAGTATCAAAAGGCGATATAACACACCCATATTCTTTTTTAATACGTTCTGCCTCAGCACGAGAAATTCTCATGCCAATTGCTAAATCGTTAGTAAAATGTTGACCAGCTACCGGTAATACCATAGTATGCCGAATATTTCCACGCTGATACAGTGCTAAATCTGCCGTGCCACCACCAATATCAATCATAGCAACACCTAGCTCTTTTTCATCATTACTCAGTACCGCATCAGCAGAAGCCAACTGTTCTAAAACAATATCTTTAACTGAAATGCCTGCAGCTTCGCAACATGTAATAAGATTTTGCACACATGAAACACTTCCCATAATAATATGAGCTTGCACTTGTAGTCTCACACCATGCAAATTACATGGATTATAGACAGGATCTTGATCATCAATTATAAAATATTGTGGCAGGACATGTAAAATTTTTTGCCCTTCAGAAACGGGAATTGCTTTTGCTGTTTCTATTACCTGCTTTATATCATATGGCCGCACTTGACCATATTTAAGCGGAATCATACCCTGAGAATTCATAGAGCTAATGTGAGCGCCAGAAATACCAATATATGCAGATTCAACTTGTATACCAGCCATTAATTCTGCTTCTTGTACAGCAGTTTTTATTGAACGAATAGTATCAGCAACATCAACAACAACTCCTTTACGTAAACCATATGATGGTGCTTTACCAATGCCAAGTATCTCAACACGCTTTCCATCTAGTTGTTGCGCTATCAATACTGAAATTTTTGTAGTTCCAATATCTATCGAAGTAATGATGCGATCAGCTAGTACACGTGCCATTTTTTACTCCCCTTCCGCCATCGCTAAGGCTATGGCAAGACTTCAATTCATTTTTTCGAGAGACAATGATGTGATTCTTAAAGCGTACATCTGCTATCCAGCTATACTGGGCATACAAAAATGCACCTTGATCTATTAATTTACTTTTTATGCACGCTATTTTTTTTTCTAGTTGCTCGATGATATTTTGTTGAGCAGAACTTAAAAGCACAAAACGCTTTTCTTTTTTATCTTGCAACCATACATGAAATTCATCGGCCCATGTTATATTATATTTTTTAAGCAAAGGTACTGGTATATTCTTGAGCCAACTAAAAAAAAGAGTTGATGCGCGTGAACCAGAAGTACGTTGCAGAGTTGGCAGTGCTTGTACCAAATCATCATCAAAAAAATAACTTCTGACGCGTACCCCATCGGCATCAACAATCCATTTATCATTTATTCGCACCTTAGGTGTAATACTTTCTACTTTTATTGTCACAACACCAGTAGTGTCTTGACACATAGTTAAACTTTTTATAACCGGGAATTGTTTTTGTATCTTAGCAGAAAATGATGAAAAATTATTATAATCTTGATTGTGAGAATAACGAATAATACTTTTTTGTGCTAAATCAGAAAGACGCTCATCAAAATACCAACGAGCATTTAACACAGAAAAAACTGCTCTGCATACTTTATGCATGCCAAAAATAGCTAGAAGAGTAAAAAAAGAAAAGAAGACAACCTTTTTGCTAAGCTTAAAGCGCTTCATATTTCCCCCTAAAAAAACAGTACCCATTATTTTATTTCTACCTCTTTTAAAGGAGAATAGTCAATAATTTTAATAGATCGCTTATTATTTAAGATGAAAAAAGCTTACCATTTCTGGTGAGCTTTTTTCATCTTAAATAATAAGACACTGCTTAAAGTAGGTATAATTTCGATTTTTTATGTATCTTTTTTACTGTCGTCTTTGTCTTGAATACTCTTTATTTTTTCAAAATCCCAGGCTGGATCTAAACCTTCAAGTTTTTTTGATAGATTAGCACTAATATTTAACTTACAAACAAAAGATAGACTGTTAATTTTATCTTGTTTTAATGTATCAGCTTTTGCAACAAACTTATCTGCCATTTCTTTAACACTAATAACGTTAGGTGCATAACTCAAATTACCTGTAGTTCCAACACTATCATGCTTTTGTAGCTCTTGCTCTTTAGACTCTTTCACCACAAGTAACCAATCTTTAAATAATTCAATTTCATTGGGTGAATCAAGATGTTCATTATACTCGAAGAAGTCTTTATGTGATTCCCAAAAAACATCAACTATGTTGCTTCGATCAGGAATCTTAGAACTCTTAGTCAAAAGAATATTTGAAGATTTTTTGCCGTTCATGCTAAAAATAGTTGCTGGTACAAGCAAGAAACTCATACAAAAAAATAAAATACTCATCATAATTTTTTCCTTAATAAAAACAAAAGTTTACATTATTTTTCTAACAGGAAAGAATTGTAATGACCTTGACAAAAAAAGCAATAAAAAAGTAATTTTTACGAATTAGAGATAAAAAAAAGTAAGATACCCGCAGCAACTGATGCATTATAAGAAATATCAGGAGTTCGCTGAGGTAGGGTTATTTGCATGCCATATTTGAATATAGTGTGTGTAATACCAAAACCTTCGCCACCAATTACTAGGCATAACGGCTTTTTATATTCTTGCTTGGTCGCATCAACTCCATTAAGCGTTGCCAAATAGATGTTGTAACCAGCATCGTTAAGAAGTTGGGCTGCAGCTTGTGCTGATGGTGCAACAAATAAGTCTAAGTGCTCAGATAATCCAGCTGAAGATTTTATCGCAGCAGCATTAAGCGGCGCACTACCACGCTTAGTAATAATAACACCATCAATACCTGTACAATATGCAGAACGTAAAATAGCACCTAAATTGCGCGGATCTTGAATTCCATCAAGCATAAGTAGTAATGGCTGTTTTTTTGGATCGAAAAATTTTTTGCGAATAACAAGAGAACCAACCCATGCAATAATTCGCTGATGATCTTTTGTTTCGGCCATTTTATCTAACACCTGAGGCAAAACATATTGAATAGACACTCCACGAGCAGGCAAATATTTTTCTACCTCACACCAGATTTTTGGCACAGGTTTAGTTGTATAAATGCTAATAATTTTTCTTTTTTTTGCCTTAAGTGCTTCAATAAGAGGATGAGCTCCATAAATAAGTTGCCCTACAGGCTGATTCTTCTGTTGTTTCATGCTTCTTATTATGCCATATAAACAAAGTTTTTACAAAAAATAGCATCCTTAAAAACCTTAATGGTCTTGCCAAGAGGGTAGGGGCTGTTGCGTAGTAACAAGAGCTTACGGTATATTATATTGTATAAATTATTGTTGTATAAAAATAATGCGCCCGCATATGCGAACGCATAAACCTTTTAATCTTAGGAGCACATATGAATAGATATAAAAAGCTTATAGCTCTCTTACTGTGCTACACCAGCGTAGTACCATTTACATATACATATAACGATTTTTTTGATGAAATAGATAACATGTTTGATCATCAGCAACGCAAAATGAAAAAGCATATGAAAAAAATGGATGAAACGTTCAAAAAATCTTTAAAAGAGAAGCCAAACAAAAACGTGAACATCTTTATGCAAGAGAAAGACAGTAATGTTGTAGTAACCCTCAATAATATTGAAGTAAAAGATCAAACATTTGATGCAGAATTTAATAATCGTGCACAAACTCTCATTATTACCACACCAGCAGGGACAATGAAAATTGCTGCTCGTGATAACTTCTTATCAGTACAGTTTAGTTATGAGCAGCATAAAGAAACAAAAAAAGATACCGAGCATGGTGTTTACATGTCATCTGGTGCATCACAAATTGGTAAAACATTAAGCGGGCACACGCGATTGGCTGATGCACGTATTAATTATAATGCAGAAACTAAAACACTGACTGTTATTATTCCATTAGAAAAAGCAGAAAAAGAAAAAAATCCTATAACAAAAATACCAGTACATGTTAAATAAAGTACAGTACAAATACACAAATTGTAGTGTATCAATAACAATAGCATGGTAATTATAGCGTACCAAAGTCGGAGCATATGCTCCGACTTTTTTTTTAAAAAATAAAAATCTTATAGCACTTGATATGGTACACACTATTGATAGTTTTAATTCACGAGAAGTAACTGTACGATTAAATCCAAGTATTAAGCATACTACACTACTTTATTAATCAGATAACATTGAGTATACTACCATTTATTATAGAAGTTATAAATTCTTATCGTAATGTTGGGGTGTTAGAGATATGTATATTATTGAAGGTAATATTGGTGCAGGGAAATCTACTTTTTTAAAGTTAGCAGAAAAATATTTACCGCATGTTTCTATTGCACTTGAACCATTACATAACTGGCAAAAACAAGTGTATGGTCAGTCATTACTTTCTAACTTTTATCAAGACCCAAAACGATGGGCATATACGCTTGAGACTCTTGCAATGATGTGCCGTGTACGCGAGCATATGAACGAACAGCATGTAATACAGTTACAATATAATCGTATTCGTTTAATTGAACGTTCAATTTATTCTGGACATTATTGTTTTACAAAAAATAGCTATGAAAGCGGCTTTCTAAGTACACTTGAATGGAATATCTATAAACAATGGTTTTCATTTTTAATACCCGGTAAATGTCAGCCACCACGCGGTTTTATTTATCTCAATGTCGACCCAGAAATTGCTTATCAACGAATAAAAAAACGCAATCGCTTGAGTGAAAAAAAATTAACGTTAGCCTATTTGCGTAATATCGACCAACGCCACAAAGATTTTTTGATTAACAAAGTTGATATTTTACCAGAACTTGAAAATATCCCCATGCTTGTTCTAAATTGCAATAATGAGTTTGAAAAAAATGAAAAACAATTACAAAACCATCTAGATGCATTGCAAAAATTTATCAAGGATACACAGTTGACAATCCCAACAAAAAAATTCCCAGTTAAAGTAGTTTAACCTTTTTTGATTGAAATCTTATTACCCTCTTTGCCTTTATGTTTTGGCATAAGCACTTTGAGCACACCGTCTTTCATTTGTGCGTGTGCTTGAGAGCCATCAACTGTACATGGTAATGGAATTATACGCTCAAAGCTACCGCGGCGAATTTCCTTACGATAGAATTCCTGATCTTTTGTTTCTTCTTCGTGCTTACGAGTACCAGAAATATATAAATGATGCTCTTTAACTTTAATATCAACATGATCGGGATCAATGCCAGCCGTATGCATTATCACTATTACATTATCATCATCTTCAGACACATCAGCAGCTAAGTCCCAGCCATTACGACCATTGCTAAAATTTTCAAAGATATCCTCTAATTCTTCAAATGGACGCCATCTGATTATTGGCATAATTACTCCTGGTATAAAATGTTATACTGTTCAAATTAGGTTCTGTTGAGTTTTCAAAATATCATAAATCTTTTGTATGATAGCACCGAAAAAAATTAGCTTAGCAACAAAAATCAATCGGTACTATCATGAAAAAAGAGTATATCAGTGAATTCGCATTGTCTTTTTACCGCCATACCGGAAATCTTTTTTCTTAAAGAGAAAATTTTATAGTTTTTCTATATACATATACCTAGCACAAACCACGAATTGAACACAAGAAAACCTTCAACATTGATATACATTTATACAAATATGTGTTACACCTATCATTGATAATGAGTAGTATACCTGAGATTAAAGCGAGGTATACATGAAAGAAAAAAAGAAGCGTTTAATTATTGACATTGATAATACTACACATACAACAATAAAGGCTCATGTTGCCAACATGCATACAACTATGCGTCGTTGGATTCTAAAAGTATTAATCGAAGCCCTAAAAAGGGAATCTCTAGGTAAGTATTAACAAAGTAGAGTTTGTTTAAAATTAGGATATATATGAAAAAGATACTAATAGTATTATTGTTAGCTCCACCATCGATCATGATTACGCAATATATGCATAGCATGCAAATAGAAAAGAAACATCTGAGTGTTCCAGGTAGACTTGGAAATATTTCTGTTTTTAAGACTGATAATGGATTTGAGATTGAAGAATCAAATTCTACACGAGTAGCAGTTCCATCATATCGCACTAGTAAAGACATTCGAAATATGAAGACGCATCAATTGGCTTCATTTATTCGCAATGGATACATTGCAGTAAATCAATCAACTGATGGTGAATATTCTCTTGATATGCACGAGCGACTTAAAGCTGGCGGTCCTATATTGGCTTATTGGTTTTACGGTATAACAAAAGCTACATGTTGGGGCGCCGTAATTGGTGCCAGCCTTTATGGTGCTAAGACGATAATAAGTGATGCGGGACAAGCTCTTGGTGATTCTGCAGGAGTTATGGAGCATGTTATTGGAGATAAAGCTGAAAAGGCGGCAGCATATGCTTTGATGAAAGAGGTTGGGCAAAACTACATGACTTCGGGTGCTGGTATACCACGCGTTATTTCTGGAAATCTTCCAGGGATAGCTATTTATGTAGCCGATAAAGTATCCCAATCAGAAGATGCGTCACATACTGTAGGAATGGCAACAGTAGGAGTTACCTTAGCTGCAGAGCCAGCAAGACAGGCAGTGGTCGGCACCTATGGTATCGTAGCAGGAACAATAGAACTTATTTCATTGGGTGCAGGTGCCATTGGCGCATGGATTCCGTGGTTATAATAAAATAAAAGTAAATTATGAAACTTAATGAATCCAACAACAAATATCATTCTATTATATTTTCGTGGATTGTTCCCTTAATAGCGGTAATTGTAGCGGGTTCATTAAGCGGAATAGGAATAAGCTTTAGAAGCATTCCGAGCTTTTTGATGCACATAACTTTCTACATTCTTCTATTTTTTTTTATCAAGTGGTTTATAAAAGTAGGAACAAAATCTACTACGGAACAAATTAGGAAAATAGATGAGGATATTACAGAAAGTGATGATGAGATTACAATGCTTTATTTTGAAGGGGTATCTAAAAGAGCACAAGAACAACGTGCAAGGTGGAAAAAAAATATAAAAAAATGGTTGGGACTAGGCAAAGAGTGACATTTTGTAACTATTTTTACATTTATAAAAAATTGAGATATAACCTAGTTGGCTAATTTTAAAAGTATTAACAATGAGGAAATCATGAAAAAGATACTAGTGTTGTTATTGTTGGTTCCACCATTTACACACAGCATGCAAATCGAAAAGAAACATTTGAGTGTGCCTGGTAGACTCGGTAACATTTCTGTTTTTAAGACTGATAATGGATTTGAAGTTGAAGAAGCAAATTCTACACGAGTAGCAGTCCCATCATATCGCATTAGTAAAGACATTCGCAATATGAAGACGCATCAATTGGCTTCATTTATTCGCAATGGATACATTGCAGTAAACCAATCAACTGATGGTGAGTATTCTCTTGATATGCGTAGACGTCTTAATGCTGGTGGTCCTATATTGGCTACAGCTCTTTACGGTATAACTAAAGGTGCATGTTATGCCGTGGGATTGGTGGCAGGTGGTGCTGCTGTGGCAGCAACCGCTGGAACAGCTATAGGTCCTGTGGCGGGAGGAATTTTTGCATGGCTTGGGGGCACTAGTGTAGTTACAGGAGCAGTGGCTCCTGGCGCAGTTGTGGCTGCTGGTGTTATAAGTGGTTCAGCAACTGCAACTACCGCAGCAACTACGATTACAGCAGCAGGAGGAGCATTGGGGTTTACGGGCGTAGCTGCTTGTATTGAGGCAGCTGCAATCGCAGCATATACTGCAGGAATGCTTGCTCCAACTCCTTGACATCAAGAGATAAATTAATGCTATCTGCTCACAAAAATTATATTACTTTATGCAAAAAACTGTGGTTAAACTTTGCAAGTGTGGTTACTGTTGTTTCTTTTATCAATACTTGTAAATCATGCTTGGGATATACAGAGTTTATGTATACTCCCAAAGTAGCCCTTCAGTTCATGGTAAGTTATATGGTTATGATACCTATAGTGGCATATATTCAATATAGGAAGGATCGGAAAAAGACTATAGGTAGAAAATAATGCTCCCAAAACCCTATATCAAGTGCTTAAAAGATTCATTTTTTAACTTTACATGCATGGTAACGGGGGGAGCACTTACCACGCTTATAAAAATATGGTTAGGACATACTGATTTTCTTTTAACTCCTAATCATGCCCTATTTTTTATCGTATGTTTTTTGGCGGGAGTTCCATTGGGTGCCTATGTTATGTACAAATATAAAAAACATGAGAAAGAAACATTTGATAGAGATAATAGGTCTTAGGATGGTCACATGATGGATATAAGTTATTGTTAAAGGATCAAAATAAAAATGCAACGCTGGATAAAAGTAATTATTTCACTCCTATTGATGATTACATGCATTACTCTTTTGGCATTGCGTACTTTTGATAATCCTTCTTTAATTGTATGCCTAACTAGTATAACATTTACTCATTTTATGAATGCCATTTTACCATCACAGAAAGTATATAGAGAGATTATAAGTTGTATTGTTCTTATTTGTGTTTTAGGAATCTTATATAGTTTGGATCAAACAATATTAAAAGATCTTTTTATAAATGTTGTTCTATTTATTTTTATCTATTATGGCTTTTTAAAGCTTATATTGATACCTCAAATGAATGATACAAACTCTCTTACCTACGGAGATGACGAACAGTTACTTAAAGCTCATTATGAACAAAAAAAAGAAGAATTTTATAGATGGCTATATAACAAGCTGCGCCGGTAATATTGGGTACCTACCGACGCAGTGTCTAACCATTCTCATGATAGGTGGAATGCTCATGAATATGTGGAAATTTTAAAGAGAGGGAATAGTTTTAAGAAGCAGCTCTAGTTCAAAACTACTATGGCATTACTCTATATCGAGTGTTGAAAAAACGCTGAATGATGTTTCTTTTATTTTCCACCCATTTTTCTCTAAGCCTGCTTTTTGGCTTAAGTGATTTAATGTTTGCTCTAGATTCCATCCAAATTCGGTTGCAACTTCTGGTAAAAAAACAGCAGAGTGCATACCTTGTTTTAAAATAATACCGTGTTTGCCAATAACAATATTTTTGTAATCATCAACTTTTTTTGGTTGAGATAAAATAGAAAGCTTAAGGTTTAGAGTTGATGCCTCTTGTTTTGTGACTGGTTGGAATCTGCTATCGCGTAGTGCTGTATCTTGCATAACGGTGGCAATGGTTTTATATAGCGGTTGTGTTGTTACAATTCTACCAATACAACCACGCAGATTTCCATTTTTCTTTTTTAATGTTGTAAATGCGCCAAGTGGTTGTGTTACGCCAAATGAAAGAAGCGGAAAATAAAGTGACTCATCATACTTTGTATCAAACATATATTTGAGTATGTCACGTGCTTGTTGCAGTAGATGTGTTTGTTCTTGTTGAGTAAGTTGATGCTCAATTGGTTTTTCGGAAAGTTTTTCTGTAGTAAAAATCATTCCAATATAACTAACGCTATCTTCAGTATCTGACTTTGAAGAAGTATCATAACCGATTAATTGCGGCTCAACGGTACCAAATGTACCTGAATGTATTAAATGGAGTAATATTTTAATCGGACATGAGCCACAAATAGTTGCACCAGTTTTCCTGATAAACGATTCAAATGCTGTGCAATCTGCCTTTTCAATTAATTGAATTGCTTGTGAATTTAAGTGCCGTATGCGCAGCTGTTGATGATCTGTAAAGGGCATAAAATTAAATCGTTTGCCATAATGAACAAAGTCAGAGCTGATTACTACAATTGTGTTTTTATTAATAATAGTTTTTAACTGTTGAGCAATATGTTGAGCATTTTTACAATCAATTGTGCCAATAATAAGAGGAATTATCTGTGCTGTATTGCAATATTTGATAATAAATGGAAGCTGCATTTCGAGCGAATGTTCTTTAGAAAAAACAGTTTCATCAAAATTAAATAGTTCATGTTGAGAAAGTTTTTGTATTAACTGTGTATCGACAGTAAGCGATCCGTTTGGAAGAATATATTGATTAAATGTGGGTAATGCAACGCCACGAGTTTTACCAGAATGATCTGGTGCTAAAATAATAACGCGCTGTATAGTTGGGTCAATAAGCCTGTATGTGCCAGCAGTAACTGATCCTGAATAGCGTATTCCTGCATGTGGTGCAATGAGTGCACGTATAGTTTGTGATTTAACTGAAGCAGCGTATGAGCTTTGTGCAACAGTATCTGCTTGTTGTAATGCTTGTTGCAATATATTTTTATTTTTTGGATACCAACTTCCTGCCAAAAATGCATGTTGCTGTTTTGCCAAAACTGGTATGCAAAATAATACAGTTATAACTATCGAATATATATTCATTTAGATCTCCTTTTTTTTAGCCAAGACAAGTATGCTAATATGTACTGAACTCTAGTAATAATATGTTGCCATATACAAGATTTTATTTATATGGCTTTTAAGCAACTCGTGTATTTACTGTGTTATTGGTAATCTCTTGTTTTGACAAATATTTGTGTAGTAGTATTGCACTGTTTTAACCAAATAAGAACAAGGGAGGGGTTCATGAAATTATTTTTCTTAAAATCGCTGTTTATTTCTTTTTTTATTATTACTTTTTTTTCTTATGCGTATGACAGAAAAGTTGAGTTACCAATTGTGATTGTGACTGCGTCATATAACAATAAGCAGTGGTATGAATGGCAATTGGGCTCTGTGTTTGCGCAAAAATATGATAATTTTCGTTTAATTTACATTGATGATTGTTCACAAGATGGCACAGGTGATTTGGTAGAACAATGGATTAAAGATAATAGAGTAGAAGATCGGGTAACGCTTATAAGAAATAAAACACGTCGTGAGCATTTGGCAAATCAATATGATGCTATTCATAATTATACGGATTCGGATGACATTATAGTAATTTGCGATGGAGATGATTGGTTCTATTTTGATGGTGTATTGCAACGAGTAAATGAGGCATATCAAAATGGCGCATGGATAACATATGGTCAGTTTTGGTATTGGAAAAAAGATCGCAAAGGGTTCTGCCGTGAGGTTCCTAAAGATGTTTTAATGGATGGAACCATTCGGCAATTTCGGCCTTGGAGAACATCGCATTTACGTACGTTTTATTCAGGGTTATTCAAAAAGATAAAAGTTGATGATTTATTGTATGAAAATAAATTTTTTCCTATGTCAGCTGATGTTGCTGCTATGTTGCCAATGTTAGAAATGGCTGCTGAACGTGCGGTATTTATTCCGGATGTGTTGTATATATATAATGATGGTAATAGTTTAAATTTTTATCACGATCATAGGCTTGAACAATTAAAATTGGAAAATGAGATCAGAAGTAGGATGCCGTATAAACGAGTAGATGCCGATAAGCCGTACCATTGTTTGTCCTAATACTTTGCTAAATTTAGGGCAGGGTGCAAGGGTAGGGTCGGCTGTATCTACTATAGTTTTGGCTGTGACCTATATAGTAAGGGGGGATTAAGATGAGCATTAAAAAGCTTGCTATGCTTACAATCTCGGTATGTACTTGTTTATTTATGCCATTAGTGTGTCTTGATCAAAAAAAAGAGTTGCCGCTTGTTGTTTTGATACCATCATTTAATAATAAAGCCTGGTATAAAAGAAATTTAGATACCGTTTTTTATCAAAATTACGAAAATTATCGGGTAATTTATATTGATGATTATTCAACAGATGGCACAGCAGATTTAGTAGAAAAATACGTAAAAGAATGTGGGCAACAACATCGATTTACATTGATTAAAAATAAAACGCGTGTACGTGCAATGGCCAACTTATATCGTGGATTTCAATTGTGTGGCGATGATGAAATTATTTTAACATATGATGGAGATGACTGGTTTGCACACGAGCATGTTTTTGAGTTGATTAATGATGTTTATCAACAAAGAAATGAAAAAGGCGTTGATGTATGGCTAACGTATGGTTTCTTTAAAAATTGGCCATCAGGAAAACTTGGCTATTTAAAACCAGTTACAGATCAAATGGTAGAAAATCAGTTGTATCGAAAAAAATGGTGGGCACCTGGGCAGTTGCGGACATTTTATGGCTGGCTGGCTAAACAAATTAAACTCAAAGATCTTATCTTTACTGGGCCATATTTCCAAGGGCAATTTTTCCCAGCCAATTATGATCTAGCGATTTATTATCCAATGATGGAAATGGCTGGTTATCATTTTAAACGAATTGATGAACCGATTTATGTTAGAAATGTGCAAACAGAGCTGAATGATTTTAAGGTAAACAAAGAAGTGCAGGTATTGGGTAGCCATATTATTAGAACACAAAAAGAACTATATCCAAAAGTGCACAATAATCTGTCGGGGTATTTTGATACGTTTAAAAAGAGTCAAGCGGATATTGTTATTTTTTCTGCTGATAAACCAAAACAGCTAGAACAGCTTTTGGTTTCAATAGAACAATTTGTCTACAGCCAGGGCAATGTGGTTGTTGTGTACTATGCACAGGACGAATATCAACAAGCAAAATACCAGCAGTTAGAATTAGTTTTTGATAATGTTGAATTTGTTCAGTATGCAGGTGATAGTAATATGTCGTTGTCGAGTTTACTTGGATTGGTGTTAACACGCTTGGAAAATAAACATTTATTATTTATGTTTGATGGTATGGTGTTTAATCAATTTATTGATTTGCAGTGGTGTATAGAAAAACTTGAACGTACCTTTGCATACTGCTTTATGTTGGGCCTTGATAAAAATAGAGATGTTAGCAACTTTACTGGTCATATTCAACGTATGCCACCATTTTTTCAGCTCGAAGATAATTTATTTGGATGGATGATTGGTTTTGGTCAAAATGATTGGCGTGTGTATCATACGATTTCTGGTGCTTTATATCGTACAAATGATGTATTGCGCATTATTCAAAAATCCGTCTTTAATACGCCACAACAATTTGCAGCGTATTGGCAGCAATATACAATCGATTTAGAACATGTGGCATTGTGTTTCGATAAGCCAAAGATTGGTATGGCTCATTGGAGTATGCCTGTTTATTGAGATTGTTTTGAGAATGCAATAAAAATTTTAGATTTTAAAATAAAACAGAAGCGATCAGTTGACTTCTATAAGTTATGGGCTATGGTAAGCAACCGTATGGATTGTTGAAAGTGTAATGGATAGCCCACGTATCCGATCCTTTGTGAAAAAAAATGAGTAATAATAAGGTGGAATGTCGTGTATAGACGATATGTTTTGATTTTACTGTGTATTACAGTCTTTGGCTTTAGTACTGGGTGGTGGGGCTATAGTTGTTTTAACTATATACCAGAGAAAAAGATGGTAGTTATTATTCCTTCATATAATAACCACAAATGGTGTGAGCGGAATTTAGAATCGGTATTTGAGCAAAAATATAGTAATTATCGGGTTTTATATATCGACGATTGCTCGACAGATAATACCTATTATTTGGCCAAACAAACAATCGATAAATATAGGCAGTGGAATCGAGTTACTTTGCTTCGAAATAAAGAGCGTTGTGGTGCTATGGCAAATTGGTATCATGCAGTTAATTCATGTGATGATAATGAGATTATTATTAATCTTGATGGTGATGATTGGTTAGAAAATAACTATGTATTGCAGCGGGTAAATGAAGAATACCACAATGGAGCGTGGTTAACGTATGGACAATTTAAATATTATCCTACAGGAACGGTTGGTTATGGTAGTCCGATACCACAAGACATTATTGATAATAATGAATTTCGTTGGTATCCGGTGGTTCCAACTCACTTACGTACATTTTATGCATGGCTGTTTAAAAAGATAAAAAAAGAAGATTGTATGCATGAGGGATATTTTTTTCCTACAACATGTGATCAGGCAATGATGTTTCCTATGCTTGAAATGGCGGGTAATCATGCGCATTTTATTCCTGATGTGTTATATGTGTATAATCAAGCAAATCCATTAAACGACGGAAAATTGCGAGAGCAGATGGTTGTTGCATTTGAGTATATTATTCGATCAAAAGATTCGTATGAGAGAGTATAATGAAGAAAAAAATATTATTATTGTTTATTTTTTGTGTGAATATAACTTTTGCATTAGATAACAAGTTGGTCGTCATTATTCCTTCCTATAACAATACTCGTTGGTATCAACGCAATTTGGCGTCAGTTTTCTTGCAAAAATATGATAATTATCGTGTGATCTATATCGACGATGCTTCAGAAGATGATACCTATAACCTTGTTAAAAACTATATTAATACTCATAGTATGCAGGGCCGTGTGACGCTAATAAAGAATGAAACAAATTGTGGTGCAATGGCAAATTGGTATCATGCAGTACGCATGTGTGCAGATGATGAAATTATCGTAAGCCTTGATGGTGATGATTGGTTTTTTAATGAACATGTATTGGAACGAATTGCGCGTGAATATGAAAATACAGACACGTGGATGACGTATGGTTCGTTTATTTCATATCCGGAAGGTGAAGTTGGTTTTGCTCAACAGATTCCAGAGTGGGTTATTGATCAGCAAGCATATCGCCGATTTAAATTTGTTTCTACGCATTTACGAACATTTTATGCATGGCTGTTTAAAAAGATTGATATCAGTGATTTTTATTATAAAAATAAAGAGTTCTTGCCGATGGTATGCGATCAGGCATTGATGTTTCCTATGCTAGAAATGGCGGCTAATCATGCGCACTTTATTTCTGACATACTGTATGTGTATAATCGCAGTAATCCTCTCAGCGATGAGAAAGTTGATTTACTACTTTCATATAATTGTAAGACAGTAATCAGAAAAAGAACGGTATATAAAAAGTATGAACAGTAATAATGATGTGGTGAGCATTATACTTGTTTTTTTAACAAGGGTTGAGGTGTGAATCTCTTTCTATACACGCGTTTTTTTTTGCATTTTGTTTTTTTCGCACAGTTATTTGTTCCGTATATTTTTTCAGAACAACGCATTAAGGTTAGTTCTAAACCAAAAGCTGATTTAGTTATTTTTTCTTATAATCGTCCTATGCAGCTCTATGCATTGTTGGAATCGGTAGAACGCTATATGGTTGGTATTGGCGATACTGTTGTTATCTATCGTGCGAGTGATGAGCGATACGCAATGGCATATGAAAAAGTGTATGAACGGTTCTCATATGTTATGCCATGTGCCCAAGGTGTTAATCCAAATGGCGATTTTAAGCTATTGATGCAGCAAGCAGTTTTTGATTCTTCAAAGGATTATGTATTGTTTGCAGTAGATGACATTATTGTAAAAGATTATGTTGATTTGTCTGAGTGTATAGAAACTCTGGAGCATGAAAATGCGTATGGTTTTTATCTTCGTTTAGGAAAAAATACCAATTTTTGCTATCCGCTCAATAAGTCACAAGGGGTACCACCTCTACGATTAATAACAGATGATATTTTTTCATGGCAATTTGTGCATGGTATTGGAGATTGGGGGTATCCACATACTGTTGATATGACGCTATTTAAAAAAGAGGTTATTATGAATGATTTGAAAAGACTTTCTTATACAGCTCCTAATACATTTGAAGCTGCGTGGGCAGGCCAAGCTCGGAGTATAAAAAATAAATTTGGTTTGTGCTATAAACAATCAAAGATGGTTAATTTACCACTTAATGTGGTGCAAAAAATTTACAAAAATCGTACGACAAATAGTTATTACCCAGAACAACTGCTTGATATATTTAATGCCGGGCATAAAATTGACATTAATCCTTTGTATAAAATAAAAAATAGATCAGCTCATATGGATTATGATCTAACATTTTTAGAGCGGCGTGATGAGGGACCATATAATATTGGTCTGTTAATTGTAGCTACTGGTACATACATACAATGTGTTGATCTATTAATTGCTTCAGCAGAAAAATATTTTTGTAAAAAACATAATGTAACCTACTTTGTGTTTACCGATAGTAATGAGCCATTGCCAGAAAATGTGGTACGAATTTACCAAGAAAAATTAGCTTGTCCTTATGATACGAATATGTATGAAAAGCAGGCGAAACTATTTATTGGTATGGATTTTTTGTTTACTTGTGATGCAGACATGTTGTTTGTCGATACGGTGGGAGATGAAATTTTGTTTCAACATGTTGCTACCAGAAATCCTGCTTTTCTATATAAATGTGGTACATGTGAAGTACAAAAAAAATCATGTGTATGTATAGCAAAAAATAAAGGTAAACACTATTGTGCAGGTAGCTTTAATGGTGGGCGTACTGGTGAATTTTTAAAATTTGCACATTTTGTAACGCGTGATGTACAAAAAGAGTTGCAATAATTGTACTTGATGAAGTCATACTGAATTAAGGAGTTAAAGTGAAAAGTAATATTATTCTTGTACTTGTATTATCAACAGTTGCAAATGCTGTTGATTTAAAGCATCATGAGCAATGGTGGCAAAACAACATAGATACGCAAATAAAAACACTTGAAAAGTGGCTGGGTGATATTAATGCACAATCTCGCGTAAGCATGCGTAAGCATATTCAAGAAAAAGGGTATAAAACAATTCTAGATATACCAGCAGGATTATGTACCGAATATTTTGGGTATAAGAAGAATAATATTGCTATTGAATATTTGGGTATTGATATTACGCCAAAACTTGTTGATCGTGGTAAAGAGCTTGGTGTTCCGATACAGCAAGGGAGCATTGAAGCAATACCATTGCCGGATAATAGAGTTGATGTTGCCTATGCGAGGCATATTGTTGAGCATCTTGATTATTATGAAAAAGCAGTTGATGAATTAATTCGTGTAGCGCACAAAGAAGTAATTGTGATTTTCTTTATCAAGCCATCACATAAAGCAGATAATATACGGTCAAGCAAACGCAATGGTGATGTGCTATATCACAATATTTATAACAAAAAAACCATTGAACAATTTGTATGTTTTCATCCAAAAGTTAGAAATATTGAGTGGGAAGATATTAATATTGATGAAATTGTATTGCACATTTATTTAAAACAAGAACAAGCCGTCGATTTTGATATTTCAATGGGTAAAGACGTCTATACTTCTGGCTATGCACAATGCATGAGAAACTATGCACGTTATGGTGTATGTAGTGATGTAAAAAACTCTCGTGTTTTATTTGATCAGTTTAAAATACTGTATGAAAAAAATAATTTTGCAAGACTATCTCCAACACGTGAAGAAAGAATTCCAAAAATTATTCATCAAATTTGGCTTGGTTCTCCGTTGCCAGAAGAATATAAGGCATGGCAAAAGACGTGGAAAGTATTACATCCTGATTGGGAATATATTTTGTGGACGGATGCAAATGTTGGGGACTTAAAATTGTATAATAAAATGTTTTTTGATAATGCAGAAAATTACGGAGAAAAATCAAATATTCTACGCTATGAGTTACTGTATCAATTTGGTGGTGTGTATGTAGATATGGACTTTGAATGCATACGATCTCTGGATTATTTACATCACACATATGATTTTTATACGGGAATAGCACCGCTAGATTGCTCTGTGTTATGTTTGAATAATGCAATCATAGGATCTGTACCCGGACACCCTATTTTAGAATATTGTATAGAAACAGTTACTCGTGATAAAGCGCAACAAAACAGATTGCGTAAAGAAGGGGGCGCATGTAATGCGGCGACTGGGCCGATTCACTTTACTAGAGCATTTGCTGCTATGGCGCCATTTTGCAACGATAGGGTTATAGCTTTTCCTGCAAGTATATTATACCCAATTGGTTTGAAGCAGAAATTTTTGTCGCATAACCAGATAAAACAGGTAATTGCAAAAAAACCAGAGAGCTTTGCAATACACTATTGGGCTGGCAGAAATAAAACTCGTACGCACTAATGACGCACAACTCGTTTTTCTATTGCGTAGCTTGCCCATTCTTCGTTGGTTAGCATAGTAATATTCAAAAAATGATCATGTACAAATTCATTAACGGCAGGGATAACACCAATTGGATAAGGTTCACCTCGATAAGTGTAATCGTGTCCACATAGAAATCCGTGATCTTTTACTTTACTAAACCACGCATGAAGGTCTTTTTTTACTGCGTCATACGTATGATTTGCATCGATATAAATCCAATCAAAAAAGCTATCTTCGAATAGTTTGCTTGCTTCTGGAGAGAATGCTTTTATAACGACTACTCGTGGGTCATCCGCAAATTTTTTTTTAACTTTTATATACTTGCTGTCTTGTTCGTGTTGTGTTTGATTACCGTGTATATCCGGATAGTCTTCTTGGTTTTGTTCTTCCCAACAATCAATTAGATATAATTTTTTTGGATTACAAATACGCAGAATTTTTTCAGATAGTCTGCCTTCTTGTACACCAACTTCTGCAACAATTCCATTTTTTGGTAACTGGTGTAATAAGTCTTCACGTGAACGTAAATATGGTGTTGGACTTTCAATTTTTGTTTGTAAGTCTGGTTCAACAGAATCACCTAATCTATCAGTGGCATTGATAAAAAAAAGTGGGGTAAAACTAAGAATTAGTATTTTTTGTATACTGTTCATTTTTCTCCTTTTCAATACTATTATTTGCCATGATTGAACCATAGCAGTGATGCTTTGTCTTGACAAGAGCTTTTTTTATTAAACTTGTGGTATGCCTGTGATTCTTCACAATAAGGACTTTGTACTTTATCTATATAAAACGAACGTTGTGAAAAACAATGTAAAGGTATCTAATAACTGGTGTATACGAAGGTTGACTCTCTTTTTTATTTATATAGCTTTTAAAACGAAGTTGATTTTTTATCAAAAAGGATAGACAAGTGAAAAAGAGAGAATTGTGTATGTGGCGATTATCTACGTTATTTTTTTTATGTGCTGTAACTGTAGGCGATGCGAGGGAATTTGTAATACCGGAATTGAGAAACTATGATTCAGAGGATCAATTAGACCATTCAAAGCGTGTACATAGTTATCCGTATATTACGTCTGATGGTTTTCGTGCAGCATGTGATTTTTGGATTGATGAGGCTCGAGTTCCATTTGATCCATGTCATGTTAAAACCGGCGATATTATTTATCTTAATCCGTATTATCTTGATTTCTTTTTTGATTATGTACATCCGGAAATTAAGGTTCCTTATGTTTTGCTAACTACTAATAGTACGGTTTCTTGTCCAGGTAAATATGCGTGCTATTTAGATGAAAGAACATTGGCATGTTGGTTTACAAAAAATCCCGATTATCGTCATCCAAAGCTAAAACCAATACCACTTGGGTTTGCTAATGCTTACTTTTCATTTGGTGATGTGCGTGTGATTAAGCGTGTGCGTACATTTCCATCTCAGTATCGAGATGTACTATTACTTATGAATTTTAAGGTTGCTGATGATAGAATCTGGCGTAAGCCAGTCTACGATTTGTTTAAAAATGAGCCATTTTGCTATAATGCACCGCAAAAATCATTTTATGAATATTTATATGATATGTCTCGCTCAAAGTTTTTATTGAGTCCTGCTGGTGCTGGAGTTGATTGTTATCGAACCTGGGAAGCATTACTTTTTGGCTGTATTCCGATTGTCAAACGATCCACAATTGATTCCCTTTTTAAAGATTTACCTGTAGTAATTATCGATGATTGGCGGCAAGTAACACGTGATTTCTTGGAAAAAAAATATAAACAAATGAGTAAAATAAAATATCGTCGAGAAAAACTATTTATGCCGTATTGGTTAAACAAGATCAAGAAAGCGCAAAAAAAAGTGAGAATTCGATATGGATCTAAATAACTTGTTCAACTAAATGTTGCAAGAAAAGTGGTTGGTATGAAGCGCTTTCAAAGAGTAAGTTTGTTAGTTATTTTTTTTACCACCTTTAATTTGCTTTTTTGTGTACCGGCTGGAGTGATGTATACATTAAGTAATGGGCGCTTTGGAGATAATATTTTAGCCTATGCACATGCAGCATATATTGCGCATACACATGATCTTCCACTATATTACACCTCCTTTGCTTATTCTAATCAATTGGCTTTGCATATAAACAAACAGGCTGCACCGCGACATATTTCAAGCAAAGATGCCATTTTTATAACAGATGGTTGTTTGAGCAAAGTAAAAAAAAATATATTGTATGTTGTTCGCTATTATTCTGAATACCTAGGGCTCTATGATTCTGTTGTGACAGATCCTGTTTTTGAGCAAAAGGTGAAAGAGGACATAAAGCCTATCAAACTAATTCCCTCTCTTAATCTACCAATAGATTGTATTACTGTTGCTGTGCATGTTAGAAAAAGTGGGTGTAAGTGGGATGGTTATTGTAAACCAAACCCAAATCAATTTTACACACAAGAAGATCTTAATAATGCTGTCGGAAAAGAATTGCCGCCAAAGAAGTACGCCGATCAGTTTTGGCCGCTTAAATTTCCACCAGATCAATATTATATCGATCAGTTAAAGGCATTATCAGAACTACTTGATGACCCCCCGCTCTATGTGTATTTATTTACAGACTATCCTGATCCTCAATCGCTTGTAGAAAAATATATGTATTATTTGAATAAACCGAATGTTGAGTTTTCTTGCAGAAAAAAGGGTAATAGTCATGATCGAAATGTGCTAGAAGATTTTTTTGCTATGGCACAGCAATTTGATTGTTTTATACGATCTGGTTCAAATTTTGGCTGGGCAGCGCAATTTATTGGTAATCATAAAATAGTATTCACTGCGGATCATGCACGGTGGGTTGGCGATATTTTGACGGTTGATAAAGCAAGTATTGTTATACGTGACGGCAATCAGTTTAAGCGCATGTCTGTTGAAGATGTTACAAAACAAGATCTTTTGATGCATGCAAGTAAAGATATTCTTGATAAAGCAGCGCTTTCTCATTTTACCCCGATACCAATTAAAGAAATGAATCTCGAGCAGTTTTATAATGATATGCAGCCTCGAACCTATTTACTCTCATTTCCAATTTCTGGTAATACGTGGTTGCGATACTGCATAGAATTTTTAACAAAAAGACCAACTCTACAAAAATACCATTCAATAGATTACGTAGCTAAAATCGAGAAAAACGTTAATTGTCCTTTGGGATATACGTTTGATCTGGGTACTGATATGTCATTACCGTGTATATGGAAAGTACACGATCTTGGTTATTTGCAATCTTTTGGTGATTGCGACCCAAAAAGTGAGACTTTGATATTTTTGTTACGCAACCCTAAAGAAGTGTTGCTGCGTAATTACTGCGGTGATGCAAAGCAGTTTAACACATTTTTTGAACAACATCATGGGAAAGACTTGCTCTCTCAAAAAGATTTGAAATCAGCAAAGTTTGCATCCTATTTCCAGGGGCTGCGTATTTATGATGGATGGAATTCAGAAAAAAGGTTACTTATTCATTATGAGGACCTTATAATGCGTCCGCGAGCAGTATTTTATCGCTTACTTTCCTTTTTGGGTTGCGATGACAGGTATATTGATAGTTTTTTTCAAGATTATGATAATCATAAAAAAAGAGTTCTTTCTATTTATAATAAGCAGCTTCCAGGGTCTGTAAGCGGTGGAAATGATATTTTATGCTACTCAAAACAAATAGATCCAATTGAGCGAAAACGAATGGATAAAACAATAGAGAAAGCATATCCTCGTTTATGGCATGTATACCTAAAGGTTAGATATAGTGAAGAAGTATTATATGAGCAAAATTTGTATGACTAGGTGTTATGTTATCTATATCATTGTATTGTTATATAGCTATACCGTACAGGCAGAGATGTTTGTGCTACCAGGAAAAAAAGAAGTTCGTGTAACAAGAGCTTCTAGTTATCCATATATTTCTGGTGATACATTTCGTGCATTTTGCAATTTTATTATTGATGAAACACATGTACCATTTGATCCTTCATGTGTACAGCCAGGCAGTACTATATTTTTAAAAAGTGATTATATCGATCATTTTTTTACCACAATACATCCACAGATTACTGCGCAGTATATTTTAGTAACACATAATAGTGACGCTGGCATTACTACATCACATGTGAAGTATCTTGATGATCACAAATTGATTGCATGGTTTGGACAAAATGCATTGATAATACATCCTAAACTGTTTCCTATACCAATTGGGCTTGCAAATAGGTATTGGCCGCATGGAAATATTTCTATACTAAAGCAGATTACAAGTGAAACATACGAAAAAAGGTATCTTGCTTATTTAAACTGTACGATCAATACAAATATTTCCGAGAGAAAAAAAGTATATCAGTTATTTGCACAGCAATCGTTTTGTTTTGTTGCAAGCGGGTGTACATATGAAGATTATCTAAGGAGTGTTGCTTGCTCGTGTTTTACATTTAGCCCTCCAGGAAATGGGCTTGATTGCCATCGTACGTGGGAGGCATTGTATGTGGGATCTATTCCAATTGTTAAACGATCGTTAATGGATGCGGTGTTTGATGATTTACCTGTTATTATTATTGATGATTGGGCACAAGTAACAAAAGAATTTCTTGAGTCTGAATATCAAAAAATGCAATTAAAGTCGTGCAATATGGAAAAACTGTATGCCGATTATTGGTTTGATCTTATCAAAAATTTACAGTATGAGGGTAGAAGATAAAATCTTGTTGGTATACTATTTTTAGCTAAAAAGGATACATGTGGTTTGTAGATATAAAATTAAAGATATAATAATTTTTTCTGTGTTTATTACTGGTTTTTGTGCTCAGGCCAGAGACAATCACGAATGCATATTTACTCATATTTATCAGAAGGCGATTTGGGGGAAAAATACCGATGGTAAAGGCTCTTCTGGTGGTGGATCCTTAGAGCGTGCAACAGTACAATATAGGGATTTTTTACAGCATTTTTTAAAAGAAAAGAAGATTAAAACAGTTGTGGATGCTGGTTGTGGAGATTGGCAATTTTCTCGGCTAGTTGATTGGTCTGGCATTGAGTATATTGGTTATGATATTGTTGGATCAGTAATAGAAAATAACATAAAAAAATATGGATCCAGTGCTCTTATTTTTATTCATGGAAATTTTTTGAGCATTGATCTGCCTTCTGCAGATTTGTTGCTGTGCAAGCATGTATTGCAGCATCTGACCAATGCAGATATCATTTCTTTTTTGCCGCAGTTGAAAAAATATAAATATTGCTTGATCACAAATCAAGTTAATCCACGGACACTTTCTGGTTCAAACAAAGATATTAGAGCTGGTGGTGGAAGAAAATTGGATTTGACAAAATCACCATTTTATCTTGATGGTCAAAAGGCACTAAATTACGATATAAAGGGTCTTGGAACACATCAAATATTGTTAGTTGATAATACCAAAGCGTAGTTAGTAATTATTATAATTTATTTCAGGAAATTCTGATTCGAAATTACTTGCTACCAATGTTGGCGGTCCAGTGTTTGCAGCCCATGGCGCTGGGGGAAAGTATACTTTAAAGAAGCTGAAATATGTACTAAAATCGTATATACCAGGCGTTCTTTTGTTTCGATCTATTTTTCTTATTACATTACCAAAAATGCCATGTTCAGGAAAATAATCGCAATCATGTAAAATGATATAGCGAGCGTTGTCTTTTAAGCGCATAACTGTTTCATATCTACCCATCCATGGTGATTGGTCTACAAAGACAACATCAAAATTGAGTGTTTTAAATATTTCATTTGTCTCTAAAAAGGTGATCCAGTGACTTGCATCGTAATCATTTTTTTTTCCAGATACAAAATAGAATTTGTGCCATCCAGAATTGTCTTCATTATACCCATTGCCTAAATATTTTGTGGTAAATTTGCTGAGCCATTCATAATTATCATCAACAGAGATGAGAATTCTTCCGTTTTTTTTGCATAACTCGTGGAGCATATCTGTGCTACCATAACCGCATCCAAACTCAATTATAGGCCCAGTTGTTTGAGTCACAATTTCATACAAAATGGGCTGATGAGTACTATACGGGTCTTCCTTGTACCGAAATTCTATTGCTGCATGTGCAAAGTATGAAATTCCCACAATACATAACAAGATATGTTTTTTCACTCCGACTCCTTGTTTTTTTGTGTAATTATAGTGAACTATATAATGCTAACTTTTTTGAGTGAATGTGCAAGTTGATGATTTTGTATTTTTTATTTTTATATACTAAATACGGAACATTTCTTTCATGCCGATCTTTTTGCCAAATAAATGAAAAGTGTGATGGATCAAATAAACAACTTTCATTTATAAAACCCGGTTGGCAAGGGCCATTTCTCGGGTCTTGGCCACCAAGGTATTGCCCAAGTGCAGCCGCATCAAAGATTCCCTCGAATTCATCATAATGTTGATAATAGTGTTTAGGGTTTTTTGTGCAATGATTTTTTTTGCTTTTAAGTTGTCGATCTTTTGCGTACTGTTTGCAAGTGATTGGTAGTTGTTTTATGTGCTCTGGAAATTCATTTTTAAAGAGCGAAATAATGCGCATGTCATTGTATGCACTTTCTGTTTTTTGTAGCATAAAAGAAATCAAATCATATAATACACCTACACCTGAAATATACATAAATCCCGGTATGCAGCGTGCATCGTTATCGAAAGTAGCGCCAATTTTTTCAGTGTAATGTGTTGTAAAAACGGGAAGTATTTTTTGCAAATTGGCATAAAGCATATTGTCAGATTCTAAGTGAAATACGTGTTTTTTTTGATATTGTTCCATAAATTCGTGTAAATAATAGAATCGTTCAGTTGCATGAAGCCAAAAACCTTCGCGAAAGCTTCTGTTAAGTGTTGAGTGTCTGAGAAAATAAAGATGCTCTTGTGTTTTTTGCAATGATTCACAGGTAACAATGCTAATAGTATATCTACTAAAATTATATGGGGTTTTTTTGATAGCTTCTTGATTTGCAATTAAAATAATATCAGCATTTTTGTTAAGAATCTATCCCAAAATTCATAAATGCCTCAAAGTATAGAATATAGCGGCAATTTGGATTGCTGCTATATAGTTTTC
>JAGQHQ010000008.1:35901-49133 GCA_020431705.1 Candidatus Dependentiae bacterium | reverse complement strand
TAAAGGCTGCTGTTTTAGCCTACATGTTTAGGACTTTTGAATCGGATGTATCGATTTTTTAATTTCACAATTCGCTCGGTGGTACATAATCGGTGTAAAGTATAAACATTTAAGGGATCTTAATGATGATAATATCGGTTTTTGTGCACGTAGGCATTTTGAAAATAGGGGTTTAATACCGTTTGATTAACGTCGCTTGATTGTCCGGGTGTAACTAAAAATTGCAAAGGATTACCCAGTGCATCAACTTTTGCATGAATTTTGCTGGTGAATCCACCAACACTTCTGCCTATTCCTTGTTCATTTTGTTTTTCATATCCCTCAGAACAAGCATATGCTCGTACAATTGTTGCACCAATCATAACATATTCTAGATCTGGATTATCGATACAAAATTTAAGTAATTCATTCCAAATACATTTTTTTACTCCATGAATCAAAATCTTTAAAAAACTTAGAAATTTTGATCCATGCGAATTCACTGATATACTCTTTTTTCATGATAGTACCGATTGATTTTTGTTGCTAAGCTAATTTTTTTCGGTACTATCATACAAAAAATTTTTGCTATACGGTTTTTCATTTTTTGATCGAATAAAATTCGATGAGTTTATCACAACACATAAGACGATTCTTTGCAGAAAATAGAGCTTTTCTAATACCGCTAGAACATGTACAATAAAGCGTATGAGTATACAACTTGCTACAAAAAACTTAAAAAAGTATTTTATTCAGGGGCAGCAACACTATAAAATCCTCAAAGGTATAACAAGTGTATTTGAGCGAGGTAAAAGTTATGCCATCACTGGTGTTTCTGGCGTTGGTAAGTCAACATTAGTGCATTTGCTGGCGGGTCTAGATGCACCAACGAGTGGTAATGTTTTGTATAATAACATTGATATTAAAAGTTTTACTTCGCGGCAAAAAGAGCAGTTCTTAAATCAATCTATAGGCCTGGTTTTTCAGAGCTCTCATTTAATTGGAGAGTTAACTATTTTAGAAAATGTTATGATTAAAGGCCTGATTGCAGGAAAAAACCAAGATCAATGCCTTAGGCAAGCGATGGAGCTCCTTAAACTTGTTGGGCTTTTTGAACAAAAAGAGCAAAAAACAATGAGTTTATCCGGTGGCCAGCAACAACGTGTGGCTATTGCACGTGCACTATTTAATGAGCCAGCTTTTTTATTGGCAGATGAACCAACTGGAAACTTGGATATTAAAACCGGGAAAGCAATTGTTGATCTGCTTACTGATTGCAAAAAAAAGTGGAATATGGGAATGATTATCAGTTCTCATGATACATATATTGCTCAAAAAATGGATGTGGTATACGAACTTTATGATGGGTTATTGCACATAAAGGCATAGGAACAAATGATTCTTCTTGTTTTGTTATATGGGCTGCTTGCTTTAGCATTTACTATTGGTAAGCATGCGCTGGATTATACTCAACCATGCTTTCTTATCGCATTTCGTATGCTTATTGCTGGTAGTGCAATGTTGGCTTATATATTATATAAAAACAGAACATTACGTTTTATATATAAAAAAGATATGCTTCTTTTTTTGCAAACAGCGCTTTTTCATATTTACATTGCTTATATTGGTGAATTTTGGGCGCTACAATTTATTACCTCATCAAAAACAACATTGTTCTATTCTTTGACGCCGTTTATTTCTGCAGTTTTGGCTTATTTTCTTTTTAAGGAAAAATTTGGTGGTTATAAAATTTTCGGAATGATTTTAGGTTTTATTGGCGTATGTCCTATGCTTTTTATGCAAACTGATATGCCGGAATTCGGAGCAGAGCTATTTAGAATTTCTTTGCCAGAAGTTGTATTACTAGGCGCAGTGGTTTCTTCTTCTTATGCGTGGTTTTTGGTTAAAAAACTTATGGATCGTGGCTATCATTTGATTAGTATTAATGGTATCGCAATGTTTATTGGTGGCATTTTAGCTTTAATTACATCGATAATTTTTGAAATAATACTACCAGTATCTCAAGGGCAATCAGTTGTTGTTGTAGCTGAATGGTTACCATTTTTACAGTGGACGTTTGGATTGATTTTGATTGCTAATGTTATTGGTTATAATTTGTATGCATTTTTGTTGCAGCGTTATACTGTTACATTTGTTAGTTTGGCAGGTTGTTTATGTCCACTTTTTGGTGCTTTTTTTGGCTGGTATTTTTTGAGTGAAAAAATTACATGGCATTATTTTGCTTCGTTTGTGCTCGTAACAATTGCGCTTTTTGTTTTTTATAAAGAAGAAATGAATACAAAAGTTTAAAAATTACCTTCAGCTCTTAATTATGTTGCTCTTTTTATTAAGCACCTAAATACATTTATTTTTATGTTTTCTGTTACACTTAGTTGCAATAGTATAAAAAAGAGGATGCATGAAAACAATATTACATAAAAAATCGATTATACAAAAAACATTGCAAGTAAGTTGTTCTACATTTATGAGTCGAATACTTGGTATAATTCGTGAGTATTTTATCGTAAAGTATTTAGGTGCGGGAGTTGTTTCAGATGCATTTTTTACTGCGTTTAAAATTCCTAATTCATTGCGCAAAATTTTTGCTGAGGGAGCACTATCAGCTGCATTTATACCGACTTTTGTTAGTATAATACACAAGGAAGACAGAAGGAATGCTAATCGTTTAATGTCTTTGTCATTCTTGTTTTTTGAAAGTATTGTTCTTATTTTATGTACGCTTGTAATGTGGAAAGCAGAGCTTGTATTACGAACAATTGCGCCAGGTTTTTCTGTAGAACAAATTAAATTTGCAGCTCCTTATTTGCGTATTTTGATGCCATTTATTTTCTTTATTTCAAGTAGTGCATTATTAGCAGGTGCACTACAATCTGTTAACCATTTTTTTGTACCAGCATTTTCTCCAGTACTTTTAAATATTGTGTTTGTAAGTGCACTTATTGTCTGTTTGATAAAGCAACTACCAGTAGAGTATTTGTGTTTTTTTATTTTACTTGGTGGATTAACACAGTTTTTGTTACATATAGTGACTTATTTTAAGTTGCATTTTTCTTTTGATTGTATTGATACATATGCATGGAAAACATTTAAGGATGTGCTTAAAAAGTTCATTCCGTGCACGATTGCTATGAGTGTAATGGAGATGAGTTTGTTTATAGATACAAGCTTTGCTTCGTATTTGCCTCCTGGATCAATTTCGCTACTTCGCTATGCAAATCGTTTTATGGGTATTCCGCTTGGTGTCTTTGCAGTTGCTTTTTCTACCATTTTATTGCCACATTTTTCTCGTGTAAGTACATATGCTCCCAAGCGGTTAAGTTTTTATTTGTTAGAAGCGGCGAAACTTATTTTATGGGTTACATTACCGGTAGCACTTATGATGGGTTTTTTTGGAGAGAAAATTTTTTCTACGTTGTTTTTATCTAAAAAATTTACATTTACACAAGTAGTAGAAGCTCACTCAATATTAATTGCATTTTTGATTGGCTTGTTCTTTTTTTCTCTCAATAAAATTATTTTGAATGTGTATTATGCTCGTCATAGCACGTTATTACCAACAATTGTTGCTGTAATTGCAACAATTATCAATATTGGTTTTAACATTTTGTTGATGCGAATATGGAATGCTACTGGACTTGCATTAGCAACATCTTTGAGCATTGGATTGATCCAAACGATATTGTTGCTTATATTTGTGCGTGTTATGTTTGATTTTAGATTATACATACTGCCATTTTTAATTTTTGGCGCGAGATACTGTGTGCAGCTGGTTATAGTGCTCACTTTTATGACTGGTGTATATTATGTATCTGAAAAGTTTGTTGCTGTGTTACCTTCGGTTTTGGCAAACTTTATGCTCATTGGTCTAGGTTATTGGCTTTGGGTCGGCCCCTTATGTATAATAAGCATGCTCATACTTTTTTATACAAAAGAATTATTTGCTGTACGATTGTATTTTTTGGATTAATCAAATAAACAATTAAAAGAGTACTTAAAAGTATAGATGTGAAGAACATATTAAAAAGTTCGGGAATAGTAATATATCGAATTCGATCTAATATATTAGAGTATCTTATTTTACATTATTTTCCTGCTGGTCATTGGGATTTGCCAAAAGGTAACATCGAATCTGGTGAGACAAAAAGACAGGCTGCATTACGAGAGCTTAAAGAAGAAACAGGATTAACTGCAGCGATTCATGATAACTTCCAGGAAGACATTTCGTATGCTGGCCAATATAATGGTGCAGATTTTTTTAAAACAGTTTATTTTTTTGTGGGCGAGGTTGATCCAAGTAGTAAGGTAACTCTTTCTAGCGAGCATCAAGCTTTTGTGTGGTTACCGTATGAGCAGGCACTGGAAAAATTAACTTACGATAATGCAAAAGCTATTTTACAAAAAGCTCATCGTTTTATATTGTTACTTATTAATTAAACATCATGTCTTTAAGGCCTAATAAGTTATTGATACCTTTTTTTAAAATTAGCAAAAATAATATATCTAAAAGGTGAGCTGTGTATTTATGTTTAATTAGCTTTTCATTAGGAACTATTGGATTTATGGCTCTGTGGTATTCTATCAAGGATATCATTCTTAAAAAATCAATTAGGTGGCCAAACCTTATTTGTACAAGTCTTATTTTTGGCGTATTGACAATGATATTCTGTTTAATTATCCAGGATTTCTTTTTGCATGCATTTGGTTTGCAAAAAATAGAAAATATTATTTTGGAAAATCTCTTTATTAGCGCACTTTTACTCGTAACTATCGAACCGACACTTAATAATATTGTGCTTGCGATAACCAGAAAGAAACATCACACCAGATAAATGGCAATTTTTCTCACTTACTCATTTATTGTATTGTGTGCTGTTGGAACTCTGGGTTTTTATCTTTTGTACTTTGCAACAGATAAGCAACTTGTGATTGCCAATATTATTATTGGTAATGTAACGCGTCTTTTAAGTTTTATTTCAATTTGTTTAACAATAGCATTCTTTTTTATGAACCAACGAGTAGTATTTAGTGATAAATAATTGCCATTATTTATCTACACAATACCTTTTAGGTTAAAATAACCACTTCATTATTTTTATAAGAAAATACTAAAAAAAAGACTAGGGCACAGTTAAAACAAAACCGAATGCTGTTAAAAACAAAGTATGGTTGCGGGGGCTGGATTTGAACCAGCGACCTTTGGGTTATGAGCCCAACGAGCTACCAGGCTGCTCTACCCCGCGGCATATGTTTATCAAGCTACAGATTATGTGTCAAATAAGATATTTTTTTGGGAAATACTTTTTGAAAACAATCCTAGAAATAACCTCATTCAATGTATATTGTAGCTTCTTATTATATATTGTCAACATTAAAATACCTTTTAATGCATAATTTAAGAATAGATAGAAAAGGATGAATGATTAATACTACACATGTTGTACTATTGCTCTAAAATAACCATTGCAGTAGCGGAGTTTTTACTATGTGTAATTGAAAGATGCGATTTGATACGAGGTAATGTTTGAGAGTTTTTGATATATTGTTTTAGGGCGTCCCAATCAACAATAAGCTGAGGGCTCATTCCCTTTTTGTATTCAACTTCTATTTTTTTGCATAATGTGAGTAATGGTACGGTATTGCCTGGTGCCATCTGATGAAGTGCTTTATAAAATGCTTCACGTGCTGCAAAGCGTGCAGCTAATCGTTCTGCTTTTTTGTTTATGTGACTATTGTTAAAGGCGTATATAATTTCTTGCTCGGAAAAAATGCGCAACAACTTTTTTTGCGAAAAATTACTCCATGCAATGAAACGATTAATTTCCGTGGTATCAATACCAATACCAACAATCATGAACGTGGTCTTTCCAAATTTTGATCTAATGATCGGTACATAATTGCCTCCTGAATGTGTGGAATATCAATTGTTGTTGATTGCTCTAAATCTGCTACTGTTCGAGCGACTTTTAAAATTTTGTGATATCCACGCATACTTAAGTTTAATTTTTCAAATGCTATTTTAAGTAATTTTTCAGCAGATTCAGTTAAAATGCAATAGTTTTCAACGTCATCTGGCAACATATGTGCATTCCACTTTGCATCAGTGCCAAAACGCTTTGCTTGCATATCTAGTGCTTGTTGCACACCCTCAAACAACTCTTGTGATGTTTGTATTTTAATGTTTTGATTTTTTATAGTGTCATAATCTATTGATTGTACATTTATTTGTACATCGATACGATCAAGTAGTGGGCCAGATAATTTATCAAGATAACGGCTGATTTGCTGTGGGCTGCATATACAATGGCGTTTTTTATCTCCTAAAAACCCGCACGGGCAGGGATTAAGTGCGGCAACGAGTAGAAATGATGCGGGAAAGCTTACCGTTTGGTGTGCGCGTGCAATACACACGCTTTTATATTCAAGTGGCTGGCGTAACACTTCGAGTGTGTCGCGTTTAAATTCGGTTAACTCATCCAAAAATAAAATACCGTTATGTGCTAAGCTTATTTCACCTGGCTGTGGATATGAACCGCCACCAACGAGTCCTGCCTGCGAAATTGTGTGATGTGGATTGCGAAAAGGCCGTTGAATAACTAATGATTTTTTTTGTAATTTTCCAGTAATTGAATAAATTTTACTTGTTTGTAATACTTCATCAAAGGTCATATCTGGCATAATCGTTGGTAATCGTTTTGCAAGCATTGTTTTTCCTGCACCTGGTGGGCCAACAAATAAAATGTTATGTCTGCCAGCAGCGCTTACTTGTAATGCGCGTTTTGCATATGTTTGACCTTTTACTTGGCTAAAATCTAATTCAATTTTTTTTTCTCGTTTTGTAAATATTTCAAGGGAAGATTGAGTTGGTATTATTGACGTTTCCCTACGTAAGTATGCAATTAATTCAGCGATGTGTTCAACGCCAATAATTTCTAAATCTTTTATGAGTGATGCTTCTTGTGCATTTGCTTTTGGGAGAATAATTCTTTTTTTTCCAAGCTTGTGTGCGTCATATGCAATTGCTAGTGCACCCTTGATAAATCGAATGCTACCATCGAGAGAAAGCTCTCCTAAAAATAGAGTTTCGGTTATGAAGTCTTTAGGGATTTCTAAGAATTCTGATGCAAGCAAAATACCAATGGCAATCGGCATATCAAAGAGGGTTCCTTCTTTTTTTAAATCTGCGGGTGCTAAATTTACAGTAATTTTTTTTGATGGAAGTCTAATCCCACTATTTTTGAGTGCAGTAATAATTCGTTTATTACTTTCTTTAATTGCCGTGTCTGGCAGGCCAACAATGTAAAAGTTTACCAAGCCAAATGATACATCAACTTCAATTTGTACTGGATGTGCATCAACACCAATGGTTGTTGCAGAAAATAATTTTGCATGCATGAATAGTGCCCCCTAGAAATAATTTTGCTCTTTTTTCACGGTAACAGAACTTTTTATGTTTGCAAATTTCTTGTGGTGGCACTTTTTTAAAATATCCCTACACTATATACATTATGTATTAATCATATTAACGGCAGTGTTGCAGTGTTATTTCTGAGAGTTGGTTTGAAAAAGTAATGCATGTTTAGCATGCATAAATAAGGGATTTCCTTATGACATATATACAACAAAAATTACATTATATTTTTTTCTTATCATTTTTATTTTTTATTTCATTTTCACTTAACAGTGTTGAAGTTTTAATTGGTGATAGTGATGCTGAGCCAAATACAACGTTTTCATTTACAGTTGGTGCACATGATGCAAATCGTGTAGGCACTGATTTTTTTGTCGGTGCAGCAGTTGATAATGAGGCTGGTGGTTTTGCTGTGGCAAAAGTAGTGGCTTCAAGCAATAGTTTTGTACCATTAGCGCTGGAAAAAACAACTGTTGATGGTGTGATAGATCAAACAAGCCCACTTTTTGATGCAAGTTTTCGTTTTATGCGCGTTATGGAGCGGATGGGAACGCAGCGCATTGCATTGGTAAAAACAGGTGTTGCGAATCAAGCGCATGTGTATGTGATTGATAGATTTTTTAGAGCTGATGATATTCCAGTATTGCAGGCGCTCAACATAAAAGATGCAACTGGTAATACAACAGCTGAAAATATTTTTGGTTTAGGTGTAGCAAATGAAACAATGGTTTTTGCTGCAGTACTTGGTAATGGTGAGGCCAATTTTGGTGATACTGATAGTGGTATTGCTGTATTGAATGTTATGGATGAGGCAACTGAAGAGAATAAATCGCGCCGTGTACTCAAACAAATCGATGTTGGTTCGGGTGTACCCATAAATGTAGATGATACACGTGCGGCATCTTTGGAGTATGATAATAGTGCAATAGCTATTAATAACTCCGCTGTAAGCATTGCCAATGCAGTTGATTTGTGGTGGGATGCAGAGCTCCGTGTTTTGTATGGCGCGTTGCAAATTACGGGTAATAGCGCTGCGAATGATGGAGCTCGTGGTGTTTTTGTTGGAAGTTTTGATACAGCAGGCACGACAGAACTTACGTTACGAGAAATTGCTCCGGACAGTGTATTTACTGTGGGTAATAATAATGAAATTATTGGTGGTGTTGATGCTGATGTACAGGTTTCTATTTTTAAGGTGCGTACTATGCATACTTCAACGGGTTTACCATATTTAATTGTTGTTGGTGGTAATAATGTGCAACAAAACAAAGTATTTGCATTACCGCTTGTTAATAAGCGTAATAATCAAGGGGTTATATCAGTAGATGATTTAACTGTGCACGGTACGATTGCAAAAAAAGATGCAGATCCTATTGATGTGATATCAAATCAGGATACTCCACGTTTTTTGGGTAGAAAATTTGATGTTCCCGCAACTACCGCTATGGATATACCAATTTCAAGTGATATTGCTGCATTAGTTGGTGGTGACGGAATTGCTAGTGGCGATATTGTAGATATTCGTATTGTGGGTGATGCAGTATTTGTGTGTGTTAGTGAACCTGAAACAAATCAAAAATCAGGTATTTTTTATTCTCAAGCCTTACTTGATGAAAAAGGTAGAATAAAAGGATGGACACAATGGCAGCGTGTGGGTGGTACCACTAATAAAGTATTTGGTTTTGCGCTTGATGCGAAACTTGGAAATTTCACATTTATACATGGTACTGATGTTGATTCAATCAATAGTGTTAAAAGAACAAGTTGGGAAAATAACGATGAATCATTACGTGGGCAATTGCCAGATTTATTACGTGGTATTATGCCACAAACAGCTGGTGGTATTCGCGGGTTGTTTGATTTTTCTCAAAATACACCTGGCTTGAATGATATTGCATTGACTGTTGCAACAGGCAATGGTGTTGTTGCGTTAATTGAGACTGGACACATCGATGATAATGATGTGTTATGTCCAAATGAGGGTGAATTTACTAAGGATTCGGTAGCGTTTGAAAATGGCGCTATCACACAGGATTTTCCTGATGGATTAAGTACTCAATTTGTTTCAATTTCTGGTGGTGTGTTGAGCGAGCTGGGGCCAATTACTGCAGCAGAAATCGTACAACTCGATGAATTGCAACATGGATGGTTAGTTGTTGGTGGTGTTGGTGGTGTTGCAATGTTAGTAAATCCTGATGGTAGTGGTTGGACTACACCAGACGAGTTGAGCTATAATTTTGAAGGTCTCGTTAATGGTATGAGTTTCAAAAAAATTGGTAATTATCGGTTTGTTCGTAAACTAATTTGTGATAATGATTTTTTATATGTATTGACTGATACAGTATTTGATAGAATTGATTTAAGTAGTAGTGATTTTGCAATAGGTCAGCTTACTAAAGTAACATTGGCAACCCTTTCTGATTTACCGAGACTTGGCGATAATGGCACACTTATTGATATATTAGTTTCAGAAAAATTTGCATTACTTACAACAAGTGCGGGTGTTTTTAGAATTGGTAATGGTAAAAATATTGCGACTGTAACAAGTGTTGCTGATATGGGTTGGACTCGTGTTACTATACCTAACGAACAAATTCCCGTTACAAAAATTATATCAACTTCTTTGACTGGAAGAATACAAGACGTTGCGCGTATGGGCGGAGGAACAATTTGCCTACTTAGCAACTATCGTGGCAAAGAGCGTGCACAAATTAACAGATTTTTAGTTTCTGATACGTCGGTCGCAGCAATTAGTGATACTACATTGCAGACCATTCCAGATATTTTCAAATTAGTTCCATTTGGTAATGGGGGACCATCATATTTTGTAAATTTTGGTAATGTAAGAGATGTTATTGCAAAAGATGGAGCAGTACTCTTTAATGGGCGTGATCGTGAAGATCCAGAAGCCCTATTCTTTGATAATAATACAAGAACAAATAGAACAGTAATTCCGCTTGATATATCGACTGGTAATGATGTGTTACATGCTTTGCGTAGCTGTGGTACTGGAAGTTGGTTTATTGCTGGTGATTTTGGATTACGAATTAATGAATAAAAATTTGTGCAGCAAAGGATAAGCAGTATGAATGTAAAAAATATAGTTACATTAGTTATTGTGGTTGTATTGACATCGCATGTACATGCCATGAATTTTTTAAGACCGTATGATTCATTGCTACGGGTTGACTACACTGGCAAGCGTTGGCAAATGGGCTTTTTTGCCGAGGGTGGTTTACATGCATCTTATAACTTTGATGTTGATAGTAATAGAACAAACGTATTGCGTTTATATGAATGTGATCAAAATGTATTGGCTGCTCTTAAAGGGTATGATGAAAATACACTTCTTGGTCAACTCAATATACGTTTAAATGCAAATGACGATGGTGTGCGTGGGCATTTTATACCAACTGGGTGTTTTAAAACGGCTTTCGGTGGTGCATTTGCAGCAACTATTTTTATTACAGAAAGTTTTGCGTTTAGTTTATATCTTCCGTTTTTTGATATGAGATTGGAAAATGTTTTGTGGTGTGAGCAAACCAAAGATATTACTGAAGATGATATTCGAGTTAAAGAAAACATTACTAACAATTTTTTTGAAAACGTAAAAACATTTGGTGATGGACTTGAGCTTGGCTCGTGGGAACGGCGTGGTTTTGGTGATTTACTTGCGCTTTTACATTGGCACAAAGTATATCCGCAATACCGTCCGCTGTTAAAATCTGCACAACTCAATGGCCGCATAGGTCTTAATCTACCTTCAGGTAGAAGAAAAGATGAAGATAAAATCATGGCGCTATCCTTTGGATATGATGGTGCCGTTGGTCTTTTATTTGGTGGAGGCCTTGATTTGTTGATGGGGCATTATTTCAAATTAGGATTTGATGTTGAATTGTTACACTTGTTTGGTAATACTCGAGAAAGAAGAATTAAAACACATGCTAGTCAAACAGAATTATTACTCTTAAAAAAAGCATGTGCTTATAAAGATTTTGGTTTAACTCAACGATTTAATCTGTATCTTCAAGTATATCATTTTTTTAAAGGAGCATCGCTTTTGGTTGGTTACCAATATTTTAAACATGGCGATGATGAGCTTTCTTTGAGTACACATGAGTTTTCTTCAGAAATTGCAAATACATCTAAAATACTTGAAGAATGGACTATGCATCAAATTTTTGTTAACGCAAGCTACAATTTTGCTCATTTATTTGATGTTGACGCACGAGTTATTCCACAAGCATCATTATTTTTCCGTTTTCCATTTAATGGTAAATTATCTGTGTTAGTGCCAACAGTTGGTGGACGTATTTCCGTTGACTTTTAATTATCGATAATATAGCTGACATACGTGTTTTGTTAGACAGTAGGCGTTAGAGCATGTTGTGTTACAGCAGCATTCTGTTTTCTATCTAAACCATTGCTGAGATCTTTTTTGTTTTACTATCTTTCTGAATAAATAGAAAGTTCAATGTAAAAAAAGGGAGCGGTGGATGAAGCAAATTAGGACTTTTTTTGGTGCCTGTCAACAAACGCTATATTTTTGTGTAATTATGTTTGTGGCATCAATACTGTTTTCTTTTAATGCTCAAGCAAAAGTAGCTGAGAGTCAACGACAAATGTTTAAAAATGCCATGGAGGCGTTTGGGCATTTTATCGATTCTGGTGAACCATTTACGCTCGCAGAATTTTTTTCTGTTGATTCTATTTCTATTCCGATTTTCTTAAAAAAAACACTTGAGAATATCATTATTGTTGAACGGTCATTAGATATTTCTTTAGAAGATCAAACAGGAGTTTTATCTTTTTCTGTTGAACTGTTTGGGCAAAAAGTAATGGCAAAATTGCGTATTGGACTTGAATATCCTGGACCACAAAAAAAATCTGAGGTACCAGTTAAAGTAACTAGTTTACTTAATGCTGTTCATAGACCGTTTGATAATGATATTGGTACGACTGTTGATGCCATTTTGCCTGCTGAAACGACTGTTGTTCGCCCTGTGATGCCTGATTTTACTATTTCTGATCCCAGTTCAAAAAATCAGCCTGAAGTACCGATATCAAAAGATTCAACATCACCTATTATTGAAGAAATAATTAAAAAGGATAAACCATATATTCCACCAACAAAAAAAAGACCTGAAATAGAGCTCATCGTTGTTCCAGATCAGGGGGTAGTTGTTCCAGAAAAAGTAGAAAAGGATACGAATATGCAGGAAAAAGGCGACTCTGACGATTTAGAAGAAAGTAAAATTTTTGACGGTGATAGCGGCAATGATGGTGAAGATGATAAAGGAAATTGGTATGAAGATGATGATAGTGATAATGAAGATCCAAAACAAGAATCTTTAGTCAAACCGCAATTTCCTTCTGACCGAGAAAAAGATGATGAATTTGAGCATAAACCGCAAAAGATGCCAATCAAAGAAGATGCTTTGGAGCCGACTTTGATTGGTGGCACTCAAGTTAAAACAAAAACAGAAAAAGAAATAAAAGAACTTAAAGATAATGCAATTTTGCGAATAAAATCGATAGAACCAAAATTCAGTCTTTTAATAGGCTTGCCTAATAGTTTTAGGTTTGCAGTAATAGAGCCACGTTTAAAAATATTGGATACTGTTCAGTTTCATAGATCAGCTTTGGTTATATCGCAAACAGGTTATTACGAGCCAGACTTTAATATTAAAGTTGGTAGGGGCTTAAATCTAGTTGGCAATGTTAAAATTGCTGGACCATTGGAGCGATTAAGTAATTTGATTGGTCAAAATTTAACTACAATAACGGTTCAAGGGCTTATTGATCCAGCAATTTTTGGTTCTCG
>JAGQHQ010000008.1:0-35802 GCA_020431705.1 Candidatus Dependentiae bacterium | reverse complement strand
AGGCTTTGAATGAATTAAAAAACGCAGGATTAAATCAAAATCAAATTGATGCCATTCGCTATGAAATCAATAGAAAAAAGTGACACAGAAGCTTTTATATATACAAGTTGTGTTTTAGTGAGAAATTAAACTTTGTTTTTTGAATTGCTTGCGTTTACTTTCTGAGTTTCATTATTCTTTTTTGAAAAGAAAAGATTATCGAAAGAAGGAATAAGTAATGAAGATAGATAGATATTTTTTCTCTAAAGCAACGCTAATTGTGTTGTGTTTTCTCTCCTTTAGTATGTATGCAGAAGTAGTAGCTGATTCTCGAGAAAGATTTAAAACCGTAATGGAGGTGTTTGGCAAGTTTATAGATTCAGGACAACCCTTTACCTTGGCAGAGTTTTTTTCTGTTGATTCGATTCCAATGCCATCTTCTGTGAGAACGGCTTTTGATCGAATGGTTATTTCTGAGCGTTCGCTTGATGTTTCTTTGGAGGATCAGTCAGCAATATTGCAATTTGGTGTTGAATTGTTTGGACAACGCTTGATAGCAAAATTACGTATTGGGCTTGAGTATCCCGTACCAAAAACTCAAAAAGTTGATATTACTGTTCCTGAAATTAAAAGAGTGAGTGGAAGCGTGCAACGTGATATACAGTGGAGCGCTGATGAGTTGTTGACTTCGGGAGATTTTGATGTTGCGATGTCATCGGACAAGAAAAAAGAAATAGAAAGCATCGCTCAAGAGCTAGCTGCGGGAAGACTTTCCAGTGAAGATGTTTTGGAAATAGGTAATACCTATACAGCAGAAGAATTAGCAATGATCGCAACAAAATTTGAACAAATAAGAGGAGTGACACTAGATACTAGGAATTTACGGCATGATGCAAAAGAATCAACACGTCGTGCTGAGCAAGCTATTAAAGCGAGCGATAAAAAGACTATTGCAGACATGATTTCTAGGCAAGAAATTTCTCCAAAAGATCTAGTTGTTATCTCTGAACGTGGAAATGTCACATTGAGCAAAGCAGATGTAGAAATAATTTTGAGGAATGTTAAAGAGGAGCAAGCGCAGCAAAGAAGATATGAAAAAATGGTTCATATGACACCCCAGAAGGTTTTTGAAAGATTAGTAAGTCAAAAAACTATAGAGAAAAATTTAGAAAATATAGCGGCAAAGTTTGAAAAAGACCTTGAAGTTATAACACAACCAAGTCAAACCGCTAAAAAATTGAAAGATACTGCAATCGGAAAAATTAAATCTATTACACCAAGATTTAGTTTGTTGTTGGGTCTACCAGATAGCTTTAAGTTTAGTGCGATAGATAGCAAATTAAGCATGTTGGATCTTGCTCAGTTTCATAAAATAGCATTGATTATTTCACAGACTGCCTATAAAGAGCCTGATTTTGGAGTGAGGGTTGATAAAGGGTTAAATATTGTTGGTAGTGTTAAAATTGCTGGACCATTGGAGCGGTTAAGTAATTTGATTGGTCAAAATTTAACTACAATAACGGTTCAAGGGCTTATTGATCCAGCAATTTTTGGTTCTCGTATTAGTGGTATTATTCCTGGCAAACTGCGATTTGGCAAGAATATTAGAACAGGTGGTCTCAAATTACACCTTTATTTGAAAGAGGTTGGTATAACAGTTGGTATTGAGACAGGGCTAGAAATAAAGCCACCAAAACAAGAGGATTGGCTAGAGTTTGTTGGTGAGATTAATGTGGCGTTAGAGAAAGCATCACTTGAATTTAGTATGCGCGGTATGTGGGAAAATGTATTTGGTATTCCTGGTCCAAAAATAGGAAATCTTAAATTTAAAGCAACAACTGATTATGCGGTAGCGGCTGCAACAGAAGGGATTTTAACACTTTCTGGTATTGGTCTTGGTGGTGAGCTTGGTATTGGTAGCAAGTCAGTTGCTGTGAATGTGTACGGTGAGATTTCAGAAACAGAAGATATTTTGATTGATGGAGCGGTTAAAGGGGGAATTTTTCTTGATGATATTGTGACATTTGCTTTTGATATTGTTGAAGGATCAGCAAAAGCAACACAGCTTGCAGGAAGAGCTGTCAATAAGGATTTTGATATTAACAAACTTCAAAACTTTAGAAAAGTAGTTGAAGAGAAAGTACCAAAACTTGGATTTGAAACAGCGCATCTATCAATTTCGCCAAAAGTGATGTGGTTTGGTGGTAAAAAATATGACGGTGTTGAATTTGATCTCATTACGTATCTTTTTAATAAAAAAGTTACTATGCATATGAAAGTAGATAAATCGGGTATAGATGCACTTGGTGCAGTGTCTTCAATAAAAATTGGGCCGGTAAAAATTACTGGAGCAGGCGCTGATAAAACAAGTGATACAGATGACGATGGGCCAGTTATTTCACTTGCGATTAAGCCAGGTGATGGAAAAGCAGAGTTATTTTTGAATGGTAAGATTGAAGCGCATTTATTTGGCAAAGATATTGTTAGCGAAATATTGGCAGATATTTCACCATTAGGTGTTCATACACGGTTTATATATGATATTGGTATGTTTAAAACACATCTTGAGTTAAGTGCAAAACTTAAAGAGCCAAAAGATTTCTTTGTCAAAGCTCGTATGGAGCAAGATGCGCTTGATACATTGTCTATCTTGCTTGAAGAAGGTGCAAAAGAAATGGTCAAAAGAGCAAACAGGGATCTAGCAGATGCTCGTGCAAAGGTAAAAGGTGCATATAAAAAAGTGCAAGAAGCAAAACAGAAAATAAAGGAGTTGTCAGCAAAGCGTCGTACAATAGAAGCAGAAAATAAAGCAAGTATTGCAAAAGCGCTTATAAACATTCAACCAGAAGTTGCTCGCTATGAACGTACTAAAGCGGAATTAAAGGATGCTGTTGCTGAATGTAAAGGTAAAGCACCAAAAGAGGCATCAAGTGATATTGATGAAAAATCTGCTATTGATCAGGAATCTGCGCTAGATAAACAAAAGGCTTTGAATGAATTAAAAAACGCAGGATTAAATCAAAATCAAATTGATGCCATTCGCTATGAAATCAATAGAAAAATAGGGAGATAATGTATGAAAAAATCAATGAGGTTTACACTTATTGGTGTAATTATTTTGGGTATTAGCATAAGCATGACTCAAGGTGCTACAAATCCATTTTCGTGGATTTATAAAAAAATAAAGTCATGTACAAAAGTGGTACCACTTGCTACAAAGGCAACATTACAAAAAGCATCATATGAAGTAAAAAAAACCTTTTTGGCTATGGCTGATAAATTAGAAAAACTTGATCCTCGTTTAGTGGGACTTGCTGCAGCAGAAAAATCTGCGCAAGCTGGTTTGACTATTGCTCAGGGAGCACTTGAAGCTGCCAAGGGAAGTTTATTTGCAGCTCAAAAAAGTGCTCAAACAATAAGTACGATGGGGCAGGCTCTAGCAACATTTAGTGGTAAAGCATTTAATGTTAAAAAAGCCGTGTTTGAAGGTTATGCAATTGATTTTACTACGAGTCCAAAAGTTAAAATGGAGTTTGATGCAGTTGTTGCTGGTCGTCCAGTGACACTTAATGAAGTTGAGTTTGATTTGCTATTTCCAGCACAAACAATAAAAAACATTTTAACACCTATTGTAAAAAAACTTTGGGATAAAATTTAGTCGTAAAATTCACCAAATTTTGTAATTTAATTATGTTTTTATTTAGCTTCTGCAAATCTTGGTATAAAAATGTTTTTACCATTGAAAAAATTATTATAATTTTTTGTTTGATTTTTTCCGCAAATCTTTTCTGTATGGCATTTTCTGTTTGGATTATATGAAAAATATTGAATAATTAAAAGTGAATACAATACACTAACACTAATATCGAAAAAATTAGGCAAAATGTGGTTGTATATGCGCTTAGAAATGCGCGTTACTCTTAGGGGGAAGTTTGTATGAAGTTTGTAAAAAATCGTTTTCATGTACTGCTGTGTTTTTTTTTGCTGACTACTGGTGGTGCGTTGGGTATGTCTACTATTGAAGAAACACTAGCGCCACTTAAAGAGGCAATTAAAAATGGTGAGACATTACCATTAAGTGAGTTGCCTGTTCTTAATCTCATTCCATTATCAGGATCTATAAAAAAAGTACTAGATGGTGTTCAAATTATTGCACCACAACTTGTTATTGATTCTAAATCTCGATCAGCAGAACTGCAGGGCGGTACTATGTTATTTGGGCAACCAGTGATAGTCAAAATTCGTATGGCACATGGAAAAATTGGCTCCAGTGCAGGTGAGCATGATTTTCTTGACGAGGTTAAGCCGAAAGAGAAGCCTCCTTTAAAAGATCTGGCTCAAAATGTGAAAGACAACATGAAGCTTGCTGAAATGGAAGAAGAGAAGCTCAAGAAGGACATGACCCCGAAAGAGCGGGAAGAGTTTGAGAAAAAAAGATCTGAGCTTAAGCAAAGAATTAAAGGAATATCGTCAGAAGATTATAAAAAGGAAGCTCAGCAAATAGCCCCGCAAAAAGAAGTGAATATTCCGGTTAAAGAAAAAGGTGCTATTGAAAAAAAAGTGAGTGCAGCAAAAGATAAAATTGGTGGATTAACTAAGGATGCCGCGGCAAAAATTAAATCTGGTACTGGTAAGGTAGTAGCAAAATTAGCTCCAAAAGCAAAGAAGTCGCTTGAAAAATTAAACTTTGCATTTTTTGTTGGCGTGCCAACAGTAAAGTTTGCCTCTATAGATAAAAACTTGGCATTTTTGGATTTAATCGAATTTTCTAATTTGGCATTTGTATTAGCAACTGGTGATTATTACGACAAAGAGTGGGAGCGAACTTTTTTTGCGGGTCTTAACCTTGTTGGTACGTGTCGTATGGGTGGTCCATTTGAAAAAGTGAATGGTACTATTGGTTCTGATTTAAATGAAATTACATTACATGGTGTTCTTGCTACAGGGCTGTTTGGTTCATCGTTAACTGCTGAATTACCCGGTAAAATTAAACTTGGCAAGTATCTTGAAACGTCTGGATTATTATTACGTGCCCAGTTGGTACAGGCCAGTTTTCCAATTGCCGTCAGTGTGTTGACTGGGGTAAATGTTAAAGTGCCAAATCAAGAGGAACCGTTAGGATTCAGAACTGGTTTTACGTATGTGCCGCCAACAGAATTAGTAATCGGTGGTTGGGTAGAGGGAATGTGGAAAAATCCATTTGGTATACCATATCTGAGCATTGGTGAAATTGGTTTACAGGCTGGTACAGATATTCAAACTGCTGCACAAAGTTATGGTATTCTTTCTCTTTCTCGCATCGGTGTGCGCGGCAGAATGGGATGGGGCAATAAATTTGTTGAAATGGCCATGAGTATTTCGCTTGCTTCCTCACGACCTGATTTAATGTTGTTTGGTACATTTGAAGGTGGCTTGTATCTCAATGAGCTTGTTGAGGTTGGTGCACAAATTATTGATTCGGGCGCAAAAATAGGTGGTAAGGAACTTGGGTTGGCACAAAAAGTAAAAGGAAAAGTGCCAAATTTTGGTCTTGAACACGCTGAGTTATATATTTCACCAATAGACGTTTCACTTGCTGGGCGTTATTACAAACAGGGAGTTACTGTTGATGGTGCAATTGACATATTGGGCGTAACAAGTCAGCTAAGATTTGCAATTGATACTAAGAAAATGAAGATTGAAGGGCTTGGCTATATGTCTACTGTCAAATTACCTTATTTTACATTGACTGGTGCTGGTAAGGATAAAGAACGTGGAACAGAAGATGATGGTCCTATTGTATATTTCCATGCTAGTACATCTCCACCATTTGTAAGTTTCTTTATTGATGGACGAGCTGAGTTAGATAAACGTATATTAGGAGGTGCATATGGTGATACTCGTCTTTCATTTTCTCCTAAAGGTATTGAATTTTGGTTTAAAGCAAAATTATTTGATCAGTTTATGACTCATCTTGAAGTAAGTGCTCAGAGTTTTTTGAAGCCAAAAGATTGGAAAGTAATAGGTAAGTTTGAGCAAGAGGCGCTTGATAATTGGGCAAAACTACTTGAAAGGGGCGCAAAAGAAATTGCTGAGGAAGCAACAAAAAATATTACAAAAGCAAAAGCGGAGCTTGAGCAGGCAAAAAAGAAGCTTGCTGATATAGACAAAAAGCAACGTCAGATACAAGAGGAAAACGATAAAAATATACAAAAGGCTATTGGTACTATTAGAGAGAACCTCAATAAACTTAAACGCGATAAAGATGAGCTCGAGCAACAAATTTCTAAGTGTAAAGGCAAAGTACCAAAAGAAGCGCAACGCGAAGCTGATAGTAAAATTCGAACAGTTAGAGATCGAGAAATTACTGTTAAAGAAATTTCAGAACAAGCAGAAGAGTTGAAGCGTCAAGGATTTAATAAAGACCAAATCGATCGTGTGATACATAAAATTTGGGTAGCAAAAATTATCAAACAGGTTGAAAATCTCAGGCGTCTTCAAGAGACTACTGAAAAAATGTCGAAGAAAACGAGCGGGGCATTTGGGGCAATTATGGATAAGATAAGTCAGGTAGGCATGAGCCCTTATGGAAAGTATGTTGAGCTTCCAAAAGACCTGGAGGGGCAGATTGAGTATTTTCTATCGGACCAAACTAAAAAGGGTATGCCAAGATCATACATTGGAGTGGTGCGTGAGATTGCTCATATAGAGTATCTAAAGAAATTTATTTCTCAGCCAGGAAATAAGACTCGACTACAGAAGATAAAACTATTAATGGATCACTTAGTGTCTATCAGAGAGAAGCTGCTTAACCGTAAAAAGTTCAGCAAAACAGAAGATATTTTTGATATACGAGTAAATCTTTATAAAGAGCTTATTTCTTACATGGCTGAACTGTATGGTTTGAAAGGTGATGGATATCTTCTTAAATTAGCTAATACATCCATTGAAGAATATAAAAGGGATCTTAGGGTTCAAATGTCTAAACTAAGACCGTCGTCGCATCAACCTATTAAACAAATAACATCATCAAAAGAAAAAGAGGATGCAAGTTTGGTAAGGCAAGAAAACAATTAAAAATTAAATTTTAATGAGTTTTTACTAGGGGAGTTCGATAGTGAAAAATAAATCAGTAGCACTAGTTGTTGTACTAGTGGCCAGCATTGGTGTGAGTGTTAAAGTTGTGCAAGGTTTTAATCCATTTAGTAAAGATGATTGGGAAGATGTTGGAGAAAACATAAAAGATACATTTAAAGAAGGTGTTGAATTCATGGGCAAAACATTTAAAAATGCAAAAGATTTAGTAGAAGATGCTTTTAAGCGTGTCAAAGAATGTGTTGCTGTTGTTGGATTGGGAAGTAAGTGGGCTGCAAAAAAAGCAGCTTATGAAGCAGCAAAAGTGTCTTTAGATGCTGCAAACGAGCTTAAAGTATTAGATCCGCGATTAACTGCACTTGAAGTTGCACAGCAAACGGCAAAAACTGCTTTAGGTGTTGCTCAAGAATCCTTAGCGGCTGCAGAAAAAAGTGCACAAGCGTTTAGTAAATTATTGCAAGGTCTTTCCGTGGCTGCAGGAAAGGGCATTAATATTAAAAGTATGTCTTTTGAAGCCTACATGTCCGAATTATTGAAATCGGCAAAAGGTCCACGTATGACTATTGATGCAGTAATTCTTGGGCAAAAAATAAAAAAAGATATACAAGTTGATTTTTCAAAACCGCTAGAAGCAGCTAAAAGATTGATGAAAGAAATTATAAAGGAACTTAAAGAGTTTAAAGATCTGATTATTATTAGATAAATAATTTTTAGATTTTATAGCGAAGTTTTATACCAATAGTAAGTTTAGGAAAAGATGGTTTTTGTAGATTCCAATTTTTATCAAAACATGTTTGTGCAGTACCACTAATTATTGCCCAAAATGCAGAACCAGCAGTACGAGAAGGTGTTATTGTAAAATTCCCAAATATTTTTCAGCTACATCAATTACACCATATTTTTTTGCCCGGCGTTTACCTTATTCTATTGAAGTATCGTATCCAACAGTATTAATTACATTAGTGAATAAATACTCTTTTTTAGAATAATTAAGATCATCTGAGGTCTGTCTACTTTTGCTCATATAGTATTTTATAGCACTCGTAATACATTTTTTATTGAGAGTATACCAAACAGCAACGCTACAGCTAAAAAATATACTTTCATTATTATTTCCAATACCTATATATGATATAGTGTTTTTTTTTGGTAGTAAAAATATCACTACCTCTACGCAGCAGAATGGCACCTTTTTTTTGATTTAAACTATGATTTATTACTATGTCACAATTATAAGATCAAGGCTTGCAGCAATAGTTTCTAGCCACGTTTTTTTAGATTTGTAATCGACGTGGATCTTGAAATTGATTTTCGGTAAAGATGGCTTTTGTAGATTCCAATTTTCATTAAAGCATGTTTGAGCAGTACCAGTTGCTGTTGACCAGAATAACGAACCTATTGTGCGAGAAAGTTTTATTGTAGCTATTTTTCCTAGAGTTCCTAAATATTTTTCAGCTACGTTAATTACACCATATCTTTTTGCCAGGCGTTCACCCCACTCCATTGAAGCATCTAATCCAACTGAATTAATTACATATAAAGGTATGGAATAAAGAATGAGTTTCTTTTTTTTAATAGCTTCAAGAGTTTCAATAATTTCAATAGTTTCAGAAGTTGCAATATTTTTAGAGTTTTTATTAATTTTTTGTGTCAAAAAATGGGCGGATAATACAATAATATTGCTTAAACAATATCCAACAAGCTTTTTATAACCGCACATTATATTGTGCTTGCTGATAGGAAATGTTATCTGGCTGTATTGAGTGTGTAACGTTATAAGTTTTTTAGAGTTAACGTTTGATGGAAGTATATATTTTTTGCAAAGTATTGAAATGGACAGTTCGAGAGGAAGATATTTGATAGATGATACAAATTCTTGAGTTTTGGATGGTGCAGGTATAGTAAGTAATAAAGTTAAAATTAATAAAAGATGCATTCTCATCATTATTCCATAATATGATTATGTCACACAATGTTTTTTGGGTAGTAAAAATATTACTACCTCTACGCAACAGAATAGCATCTATGCAAAAGACTGTCAAATAGAATTTTTTTTATTCGCAACTTCTTTTTTTGCTGAACTATGTGTTGAAAGTCTTTTTTTTTTTACTTAGTTAAAATACCCTGTTTATATGCTCGGGCACCAGCTTCAGCTTTGGTGAGACTATGAAGTAATATTTCTGATTTAGAGGTGATATAGTCTTCTTGTTCTTCTAATTCAAGTAATAATAATGATTGTGAAGAAATATCCTTTTTTACTGTTTGATAAAAATCAAGTGACAGGTCTGCACTTGTAATATCCAAAAAGAAGCAATAACGCTCGATAAGTGTAATAAATAGGTCATTTAAGTCGTCTGGATCATCGATTACATTGTGCTCAATTAAACGCGTAATATTATGAGCAATTGTCTTAACTGATTCCCATGTATCTTTACCATCTTCAGGGCTCCAAACAAGTTTGCTGATATTCATTTCTAAAAACACTAATAAAGTTTTTCTTAATTCTTGGTTAGTTGTTTCAATAGTATTTTTTTGTTCGACAATATCCAAAACTTCTTGTGAAAGATTTTCTAAAAATGTTGTTGGGCTTTTTTTAAACGAGCTAAAGTTGTTTTTAAATGAACCAAAAAGTGTTTCATAAATACTATCTTTTAAAGAATCAAGTAATTCATTTGATTTATATATGATGAAATAATCTTTCAATAAATGTGGTAGCTCTTTGAGTAATTGGCTAAATGCATATGCATTTATGTAGCTACTTGATTTCAATTTATTGTTAAAAAGACGTATTACCGAACGTGCATATGATTTTGTTTGGCCAATTTGTTTGCCGTGTTGTAAAAATTGAATAAGATGGCAAAAGTTATTTGGTAAAAAATCTTTACCATAAATCGGTTGATTGTATGTGCGTATAAGAAATTGCTTGATACCATCAGGAGAGTAGACAACTGGCTTGTAAAAATCGTTATAATGATGATAGTCTTGAAGGCAGAATGCTGTGGAGAATAAAAAGGATAGTAATATAAGGAGATTTTGTGTTGTTCTCATCGAATACTCCTTTTGATAGAGTAACAATATATAGCCAAAGCTACAGCATATCATGAAAATAGTGTAGCCTACAAGAAAGTGTTTATTTTAGGACACAAAAAAGTTATTGAGTAAGGATTTTTGCATGGCGCTGTATCGCTATAAAGCATTTTCCAAAGAGGGAAAAAAATTAAGTGGTTTTATTGATGCGCCATCTGTTGCACATGTTAAACAACAACTAAGTGTACAAGGGATGTATCCAGTTTCTATTGCACCGGCAGCTCAAGAGGCGCGTCAGGCATGGTGGAAGCATTTAGTTGTACGTGGTGTAACATCAAAAGAAAAAATTTTATTTACCAAGCAGCTTGCTGTTCTTTTGAAATCAGGTGTGCCATTACTTCAATCATTTGAATTATTGATTGACCAATTTGAAGCTGCCATGCGTGGCATTCTTGTTGCTGTTAAAGACGATATTAAAGAAGGGATGGCTCTTGCCGATGCACTCAAAAAGTATCCAAAAACATTTGAAAATATTTATGTACAATTAGTTCGTGCCGGCGAGGCAACCGGTCGTCTTGAAGTTATTTTGGAGCGGTTAGTTGATTATTTGGAACGTCGCCAAGCAATACAAAAACGTATTAGTGCTGCACTTTCTTATCCTATTATGCAGCTTGTTGTTGCTCTTGTGGTGGTTACCGTGTTACTTGTATATGTTGTGCCGACTATGAAAGAAAACTTTGCATCGCAAAAAAAGGCACTACCAGCTCCAACAGAATTTTTAATTTCACTTTCAAACTTTTTAGTTAATCACTACATTATTATTACTGGATTACTTGTGGCAATAGTTGTAGGTTTTCGTTATTGGAAAACAACGCCATCTGGTGCGCGTCGGATTGATGAAATTAAACTCAAGCTTCCACTTATTAAATTTTTTGCCCGTACAAGTGCCGTTGTGCAGTTTAGCCAAACGTTGGGAATGCTTACCGAAAGCGGTGTGAATCTTTCGGATTCATTAAATATTGTGTGTAATATTATTGATAATCGTATTTTAACAGACGCATTAAATGAAGCACGTGATAAAATAATAAAGCAAGGTAAAATTGCGCAGTACTTAAAGCAAACACACATTTTTCCACCAATTGCGATTTATTTAATTGGTACGGGTGAAGAAACGGGCAAACTAGATGTTATGTTATTGACTGTTGCAAAAAATTATGAAGAGGAGTTAGGAGAGCTAGCCGATAGTTTAGCAGCAAAGATTGGACCAATCCTGTTGGTTATGATGGCGGTTGTTGTTGGATTTATTGTATTATCTATGGCCTTGCCAATGGTGCAAATGGCAGACATTGCAGGCATTTAATTAGGAGTTTTTTATGACATATATGGCAAAGCAAGCTAAAAATGGTTTTACATTAATTGAAATTCTTATCGCAGTTGCCATTGTATTGATTATGGGGGCTGTGGTTGTTCCTGGCTTTATGGGATATATGCGTCGAGCACGTTTGACGAGTGCAAAATCAACTATTGGTACACTAGAGACTGCTATAAATCAATTTAATGCTGATACTGGTAAATACCCATCTAATCTAAAAGATCTAATCAAACGTCCGACTAGCGATGAGGCTGTTGCGAAAAAATGGGTAAGTCCATATATAAAGGGAAATGAAGTTCCAGCTGATCCATGGGGTAACCGCTACCAGTATACAGTAACGCCGGGCGCAGAGCATGCATATGAGCTATATTCATTTGGTCCGAATGGGCGTGGTGCGCCAAAAATTGAGTGGATAAGTGTCTGGGATTTATAAAAAAGGTTTTACGCTTATAGAGCTTTTGGTTGCCATAGCTATTATCGCGGTTATGGCAACTATTGTTGTTCCACGATTATGGCATCGGGCTCCGTATTATGAGCGTAAAAAATTTATTGGGCAACTAAATGCGCTTACTCGTTTTGCGTGGCAGCAGGCATTAACAAAAAACAAGTTACATCAAGTTTTTTTTAATTTTGAACAAAATAGTATTTCAATCAAAGAACAAAGCAGTGAAATAAATGCCTCTGGAGAGTCTGTTTTTACAGATATCAAAGGAACCGGTCTGCGTACATTTATAGAAATACCGCGGCACATTCAGGTAAAACAATTTTTAATTGAAGGCTCAGATGCAATGACTGTATTTGCGGGAAGACCAACACAAGAAGCGTGGTTTTTTATAATACCAGATGGTTTGAGCCAAGAAGTTATTATTAATATAGTTGATACAAGAGATAGACTGTCTAATGGTAGTGCGCGTTCAATTGGTTTGGTATTAAATCCGTTTATGGCTCAATTTAAAATTTATGATGAATTTCAAAAATAATGATGGGTTTACCCTAACAGAAGTGCTCCTTGCCGTAGCAATTATAGGATTGGTGTTAACACCAATTTTTATTACCCAAAGTACATTATTACAATCAGTTTCTCGTATTTCTCGTCGTATGGCACGAGTGTTTTTTGCTAAACAATTTTTGATAGAATCTACATCTGTAATGCAACTGAAACAAAAAGATAAAGAAGATCCAAGTATCACTATAGAAAAAAAAGTAGATGACCCAGAAACAGTTGTGATGTATAAAGTACAAAAATTGCCAAAAAATTCTGTATTCTCTCAATTTCCAGATCTTTATCTTAAAAGTACTACAGCAAAATGGCAACGTGATGGAATTGAGCAGGAGCAAACGTTGATTAGTTTTATGTTTCAACCAGAACCACCAGAAAAAAAAGGAACGTAATATGCAGCGTGGTTTTATGTTGATAGAAGTATTAATTGCGAGTCTTATTTCAGCGATATTTGGAGTAATCTTGTTTGCTGCCTACTATCAAAGTAATCGAGTAACCAGATCTATTGATGACTTTATCGATGTATACTCAAGAGAAGCGTTATTACAGCATCAATTAGAACGCGATATTTTTGGTGCTTTTATTCCCGAACAAGCCAAGGCAAAAGAAAATGCGATAGAAAATATTTTTGTAAGTACTAACAAAGATGGTACGTTTGATATGTTAACGTTTATTACCAATAATCCCTTAACAACTTACGGTGGCAGTAAACCTCGCATTGTTCGTGTTGTGTATCGATTAAAACCCGATAAGGTCAATGATCATGAAAAAAATTCGTATACACTTTTTCGTCAAGAGTCTATTAATCTTGATCTAAAAGCCTTCAAGCTGAGCGATACACTAGATGCAAAATCAATTCGAACCTATGAGGTTGCTGATGGAATCAAGAGTTTTAAGATAGAACATACTGCCATTGTACCAAAAGAAGATAAAATTGAATTAGAGAAAAAAGACGTATGGCATTCAGATTCCCCTCCTACATCAGAAGGTTCTGCTGTAGAGCTAGCAACAGCTTCTATAGGTATTTCATCACAGCAAGAGAAAGAAAAAGGTGATAAATCTGATTTTTCTAAAGATTCTGCAGGTAAAAAAGAAATAGCTCTTCCGCAAGTGGTGACATTCTTTATCACCCTTTGGGATTTACAAAAAGAACGCGAACGAAGTTTTGTTATATCTGTTCCAATTTTTGTTGGCAGTATTGATAAAGACGAAATGGAAGAAAAGATAAAAGCACGAAAAGAAAAACAAGTTCAACAACAAAATCAAAAAAAGCAAACTCAAAAGCAACTTCAAATGCAAAATTTTGCTCCTGTAGGAACAAAGCAGAGTATTGTACAAAACAAAAAAAGACAACATAACATAATGATTAATGGTAAACAGCTGGGAGATAATATTTTATTAGAAAAACAAACAGTGGTTGTCGGGGGTGGTAAATCGCCTGTTGGTATGAAGCGTAAACTAGTTCAGGTGTCAGCATGAATCAAAAACAAGATGGATATATATTGCTTTTGACGGTGATGATTATTTCTATTTCTGTTTTTTTGGTGACTTATATTTCAAATAAAAGTCTCGTCTATATTTCGTTTTCTAAGTCAGTAATTAATAGACAGCAAGCAACAGTACTTGCATGGGGTGCCTTACAAATTGCTACAAGCCAACTGCAACGTGTTGGCCTAAAAGAACAAGAGAATGAGTCAGATAAAAGTGATAAACAAAATGACAAGAAACCACTGAGTTGGGAGCAAAAATTTCTTGAAGCATTTTTTCCATCTCTTCATCAATGGCAAACATTTAAACTAAAAGAGGGGGTAGAGGGTATTGATGCGACTATACGGATCTGCCTCTCGTGCGAAGAAGGAAAAATAAATTTAAATAATATTTATGATTTTAAAGAGAAAAAGTTTAATAACGGGGCTGAAAAGTTTTTACAGGATATTTTTGGGCGTATTGAAAAAAAAATTGGTATACAAAACTTATTTGCTGCGTTTACAACATTTCTAAAAGAGCGGCAATATAACATACAGGACGTAACTGAATTGCTCAATATCAAAGAACTACACTACTTTAAGAATCGTATTTTTTATTATCCTACTATTGATGATAGTACAATAGCAGATGGAAAAAAGGTAAATAAGCAAGAAAAGCATCTGTATTTGAGTGACATTTTTACGACATGGCCAAAAAAAGAAACTTTGCAGCCATTATTACTATCATCATCGTTGCAATTATTACTTGAATTTAAGGGGGAAAATAATATAGAGAGTAGAAAAAATATGATAGAACAACAGTTGGAGCATTTTAAACCAAAATTAGATTTAAAAACAGACTGGGGTCTGTTGTTTATCCCGATATACGGTATTCCATGGGAAGCGGTACCAGAAGGGGTTCGCAATAAATTTAATGCCACATTTGAACCAGCTATTTTTTCTGTTGTAGTTGCTACAACAGTTGGTGAGGTAACACAACGGTTATTAGCTTTACTTGAACGAGTACCAACATCACAGGATGACAGATACCAATTTCATGTTAAGCTAAGGAAGGTATATTGGCTTTGATTGTCAAAAAGGAACTATCTTGCAAGCAAAAACAGAAACACTTGTTGGTTTATTCATCTTGGCAGCACTGGGTGTGTTTATATACATGGGATTTCAAATTGGTGCATTCCGATTTGATCGCATGCATTATAACAAGTATACCATGTATTTTGAAGATGTCTCAGGTCTTTCTCGAAAAGCAGAAGTAAAAATTGCTGGTGTAAAAGTTGGCTGGGTAGAAGAAATTAGTTTGGTTCGAGAAGATCAAATGCAAGCTGAAGCAAAAGTTATGGTGCTCAAAGATTATCATCTGTATCATGATGCTCATGCAATTGTACGCCAAGAAGGTTTACTTGGTCCGAAATATTTAGAATTAATACCAGGTGATCCATTGCTATCAGAATTAGAATCAGGAAGTCGACTTGGTAAGCCAAGCATAGCACCTGTTTCTGTTGATGAGTTGTTGCATCAAGTACAAAAAATTGCCGCGCATGTGCAAGAAGTTACCGCATCATTCAAAGATGCTGTCGGTGGTATTGAAGGTAGAAAGCAATTACAATCTATTTTTGAAAATTTAGATATTACTACGCAAAAAATGGCATCATTTTCACAAGTGCTTAATCGCTCTTTGATTCGCAATGAAGATAATCTTAATAGAGTTTTTGAAATAGGCGATCATGTAGCGCGACTCTCTAGTCAGTTAGAATCACATGTATTACCAGCGTTTCAAGATGGTATAGAAAGGATATCAGATGTATTTGACAGAGACTTCAATCGTCTTGCTACGCAAGTAGAAGTGACAGCAAATGCATTTGAAGAAGTATCAACTCAAGCGCGTGATGGTTTCAAAAATATTAGTTCTGTGGCAGAAAAAATAGATGAGGGTAAAGGACTTATTGGTAAACTTATCAATGATGAAGAAACGTATCGTGATTTAAAAGTCGCAGTGCATGGTATCAGGGATTATTTTGCTAAAGTTGATACTATGCAAATTATTTTTGATTCACATGTAGAAGCGATGCAAAGGCCGGCAGAAAATTATCGTTTTGAAGATTCAAAAGGATATTTTGATGTTCGCATCCATCCATCGGAAGATAAATTTTATATATTGCAATTAGCTGTTTCGGAAAAAGGATATTTAGATCGTTTTGAGGTGCGTAAAAAATACTGCGATGAAGATGTAAGGCGTTGTGATCCGGATGAAGCAGCACGTACGCTTGTGGATGCGGGTAAACTTGTATTAGATGATAATGACAAATTAGAAAATGTTTTTAGAGCAAAACGAGAAGTTTTTACAAGAAATACACTCAAGTTTGGTTTACAATTTGGTAAAATATTTGGCAATGTGGCATTCCGTTTTGGTTTGTTCGAAGGTTTTGCTGGCTTAGGTGTCGATTTTGATATTCCAATGTCAACAGATAAATTTCGCTGGGTTACCACGTTTGAGGCATTTGATTTACGTGGTTGGAACCGTATTGAAGATCGTCGTCCACATATCAAATGGATTAATCGTATGTTTGTACTTGATAATATTTATTTCACTTTTGGTGCTGATGACTTTATCAGCAAAAATAATGCTAATGCATTTTTCGGTGCAGGTATTCGTTTTTGTGATGATGATATTAAGTTTATGCTTTCTACTGTTGCAAGTGTATTGCCAAATATTTATGGTGGTGCAACAACAGTACTTGCTGCAACTGTGTAGTTATTTCGAAACAGGCTATCATTAAATTCTCTGAATTTTTTCTTTCTAGCTTTTTTTAAAAATACTTATTTTTACCTTTTGTAAAAAATTTTTATTGTTAAAGATTTTGAAATAAACAAGAAAAAATAAAAAGCTTTTTCTTTGTTTATTTTTTTTATATTTAATCTATTATAGGCAATAGAGTTTTTTAATTTTTAACACTACTCAATTGTGCGGGGTTGCTTATATGTATAAAAAGATATCTTTAGTTTTCTTATTAAGTGGATCTATTTTTTCAATGTATGGCATGAAAAAAGTGGGATCTCTTGTTGATTTATCAAGGGCTGTAGTAGCAAAACAAGTAATAAATGAATCTTTAGATGAAGGACTTTTGGATGGATGGCGCAAACCATATTTTTTTAAGATTCCTGAAGAAAAAGCAGAGGGTGTAATACAAAAACTGGCATCTTTACCAAAGTTAATTCGTATACCACTCTTGAAAGAAGTGGGACGAATTTTACGTTTAAAAGATAAAACAGTTCTTAACCTTGGAGTGGACTATGGATTTAGTATTCAAGAGTTGTTTCGTACTTTTAGTCATAGGTGTCATTTTTCAGTACATAGCTATGGATCAAATAATTCTGAAAGATACCATACTTTAGGTGGAATGGAGGGTTTTAAACTATATCTTAGATTATTTGGATCGGAAAACTATGAAATAAGTTCTGATCAATTGGATAAGATGAAAAGTTATGAAATGGATCTTAGTCAATTAGGTATCAATAATCTCAATGGTATTGAGATCTTACATGCTGGAATAGAATCTTCTCAATGTAAATTTATTAGATTTACGATTCCTAAATTTACGATTAAGTATATAGAAAAACTTGAGCATCTTTATATAAGAAATAATAGTATTTCAGAGATAGGAAATCATCTTTTTTTAAATTTTAATACATTAAAAAGTCTTGATTTATCTGGTAATCAAATAAGTGTAGTTAAGCTACATTCACTTAATGGTTTAGGAAATTTAGAGTATCTTTCTCTCGCAAGTAATGAGCTTACTAATTTTGATCCAAAAATTTTGCAGTACACGCAAAAGTTGAAGAAGATTAATCTGCGTAATAATTATTTAGATAATACAGAAGAGCTCAAAAAAACCATTAAAGCAGAGTTTCCATACGAGCATATGATAAATATTAATTTGAAATATCAAAAGGAATCTTCAAAAAAAGAAAAAAAAGAAGGTGAAGAAGGATTAACTAAGAAGGTTTAGCAGAGATAAGATTTTCGGCTATGTGTTGCGATATAGAAAATAAAATTAAATTATCATTTTTGATATCATTCAATTATATGGGATCATATATATGTATAAAAAGATTTTTTTAGTTTTCTTATTAAGTGGATCTATTTTTTTAATTCATGGAATGGAAGAAGTCAGATCTCTTCTTGATTTATCAAAAGCGGTAGTAGTTAAACAGGTAATAAATGAGTCTGTGCGTGAGCGGCTTTTGGATGAATGTCACGAACCATTTTATTTTGCTGTTCCTGAAAAAAAAGCGGAAAAGCTGATGCAGAAATTAGCATTTTTACCAGATGAGCTTCGTATACCGATTTTGAAGGAAATTGGACGAACTTTACGCTTAAAATATAGAAAAGTTCTCAATCTTGGGGTTGATTATGGTTTTAGTATTAAGGATTTATCTTCTTCTGTTGAGCACATTAATCATTTTTTAGTGAAATGTTCTTCTTATAATTTGAAAGAACATGAAATGTTTCTAGATAATTTGGGTATTAATAGTCTTGAGGGTATTGAAAGTCTACACACAGGAATAGAATATTCTAAAAATAAACCTAAATCTATGATTTGTAATATAGAAAAAGTTAAGCATTTGTATGTAACAAAGAATAGTATTTCAAAATTAGAAAACTATCTTTTTTTGAATTTTAGTACGTTAAAAAGTCTTCATTTGGCAGACAATAAAATACGTATGATTAAACCAGATTCACTGAGTGGCTTAGGAAATTTAGAGTATCTTTCTCTTGCCAATAATGAGCTGACTAATTTTGATCCAAGAATTTTACAGCATACGCCGAATTTGCAAGGTATTAATCTTTGTAGTAATTATTTAAAGAATACACAAGAGCTTGAAGAAGCTATAAAAAAAGAGTTTCCGCAAGACTATGGAATACATATTTACTTAGACAGTCAAAAAGAGTGCCCAAAAGAGGAAAAAAAGAAGTAGAAGTATCTACTCAAAAAATTGAGGAAAATTCAGACTCTCAGTTATGTATTATGGGTTACACAATAAATATAGTGATTTAGATTTATAAAAGGAATCATTGCGTTTTTATATGCAATGACTTCTTTTATATTACGTTAAACTTTTCTAACTCTTTTCTAGGTTTTTATTTATTGTTATACACTTATCAACCATAAGATAGAATTAAAAAGTTATTGATTGATTTGTATGGTGTTACCATCAATAGTAGCTAATTAAAAAAACTAAAGGAGATGTCATGCGAAGTGCACAATATCCAATAGAATCAATAATTTTAAATAGATGGTCGGCTTATGCGATGTCTGGTGAAAGTATTAGCGACAATGAGTTGATGATGCTTTTTGAAGCAGCACGATGGGCGCCATCATCGTATAATGGCCAGCCGTGGCGATTTGTCTATGCAAAACGAGACACATCTCAATGGCAATTATTTTTGAATTTAATGGTACCGTTTAATCAGGGATGGGCACAAAATGCTGCGGTACTGATTGTAGTTATTTCTAAAAATGATTTTGAGCATAATGGTACACATTCTCGTACGCATTCTTTTGATACTGGTGCGGCGTGGCAAAACTTAGCATTGCAGGGTGTGCATATGGGGTTAGTAGTGCATGCAATGGAAGGTTTTGATTATGATAAGGCGAAAGAAGGGTTAAATATTCCTGATAGTTACACCGTTGAAGCAATGGTTGCTGTAGGAAAACCGGGTAATATAAATGTGCTTGATGATGGGTTGCAAAAAAAAGAGAGAACACGTTCTAATAGAAAACCCATTGAAGAATTTGTTTTTGAGGGTATGTTTAAAACTGAGTTGCCACTAGAAATTCCATTGAATAAGCAAAAATAAACATAACAGTTTTTAGCTCAAAATTTTGAGTAGTATTTATTTTAGATTAGGCGGCAGATAACGATTCGATGATGGACAACGAGTTGGTGCTGTCTATTGAAGCGGCACACCCTTTATTATTTCATTAAGTTTGTCTTCATACCCATTTTCTCGTGCATAATCATATGCTGTTTTGTTTCCATCACGTTCATTTTCTGCTTCGATATTGGCACCAGCGGCAAGTAATATAGCTGCTATATCTATTAAACCTTGTTTTAATGCAAGCATAAGTGGGGTCCATGTTTTTATACCTTTGCCAAAAATATTATCTTGATTGTGATTTACATTTGCTCCAGCATCGATAAGCATTTTCATAGCTTCTATATTACCTATTTTTTGCTGCGTGCATAAGTGGGCTAGCCGTAACAATAGGATCATCTTCCAGATCTCGATCAACACTTTTTTTCATTTCTTTAGCTGACTTAATACATGTTTCAAATGTTTCTACGTCAAATTCATTAATCGCTTTGGTTAATACCGAAGAAATTTTTTCACAACCAAAAAGAATTGATCCTTGAGTGATCGAGATTAATAGAAGAGCTATAATTTTATTCATGAATAAATACCTCAAAAAATACCTATACTTATAAATAACAATAATACTTAATTAAAATTAAAAAATATCATATTTAATCTGTTATTTTCAATAATAATTTAAATTTATGTAATGACTAAACTTGTTTGATTGATCTGGAGACATTATCAATAGATATAGTAGAGCTAAATAAGGTTATATTTTCCGAAATGTATGAACCATTCTTTGTGGTAATCGAGCTACAAAGACAAGTGGCTTTTTGATGGTGTGGTACAGTCTTTTTATAAGCGGTTCATTTTCTTGTGTAAGATATGATTGTAAATTTTGTTGTGCAATCCATCTGCCAAAAAGGTGTTTAATATAAGCAAGTCGATCTATTTTTTCTTGTATATGCAAACAATGTTGTGTATTGGCAAATGTAATGCTAGCCAAATAAAAACGATCAAGCCACAGAAATAATTTTTTGTAGTGGTGCAGGTGTTTTATTTCATCATCAATATCTTGCATAAAGTGCATAAGTGGATCAAAAAAGTTGGTTGGATTTTGTGCAGTAACGTACCGAGATTCAATCGCAACGATAAGTTGGTTGGTAATCTCATCTTGAGAATAACTGAGTAGCTGTTCGAGTGAGCAGTCTCGGTGCCAGCCAAACCAATGTGTGTTGTCTTGAATATAGATTGTTGCCTTATGTACTAAATAGCAAAGTAATGCATATGCGCTAATAGCTCCGCTAATAACAAGTGAATAGCGATGTTCATACAACCAGTGCATTAAACCATTATAATGAGCATGTACTTGTTGCGTATAATAATCTAACGGCAATCTTGGTAAAGTCATATTTATCTTGGTAAATACAACCTGTTTCTGACGTATTTGTGCTAAATTTGTTTGTTTTGGTTTATTGTGAAAATTTGGAGAAATAATCGGATTAACTGTGATATTTATGCTTTCAGCAACTTTTTGTATTTGCTCTGTCGCAAAGCAATATGGTAAATAAGTAAATGTATATAAAATTATAACAGCATGCAGTATAGAGTGTTTAATAATACTCATTCTTCAAATTTTTTTACCCATTTGACTATGCGTTGTTCAACGACATCCCAATTGATATTTTCCCATATTCTTTGTAAGTATTGCGTACGATTAATACCAAAATCAATCATATAGGCATGTTCATAAATATCGATAACTAAAATAGGTAGCGCGAGTATAGGAACTGTTTCATTATGTGTATCTAAAACAAAGTTATATAGCTTACTATCATTGATGCTGTATGCAGTTACAACCCAGCCTCGGGAGCAACTAGCGCAATCGATAACATCGCTTTTAAAAGCTGTAATCGATCCAAAGTTTTTGATTAAAAGTTTTTCGGTTTCAGGGCTCATTTTTTTTCTAGAAGACAAATTTTCAAAATACAGTTCATGCAAAATAGAACCGTTAAGTGCAAATGTTTCAGCGGTTTTTAAACTGCGAAATGGGGAATAGGTAATGCCTGCAGCATTGGTTTTATCAACTGTTTTGAGCAGTTGATAAATTTCATTTCGTTTATTGACATAACCGTGATACAACTTGAGATGCTGCTGAAGCTGTGAGCAACTTAATCCTTGCACATCAGAAAAATCAAACAGCTTTGCTTGATATGGCGAAATACTTTTTGCCTGAGATGCGGGAAGATCTCTACTTAGAAATTCTAGTTGCGGTTCAGGGCTTATAGGGATATTTTTTACTTGTTTTTGATAAGTATTTTTTTTGCAATATTTTTTTGTCGTGCTCCAATGTGGTATAAATAGCAATATAAGCATTGTAACAAGTATATAGTTATTTTTATACACGAAATCTCCTCTTTTTTTATAGCTATAACTTCTATTATTTTTAATAGAATTACTTGGCGGTATACTAGCATTGGCCTATTTGCTTGACAAGGGGATCGTTAAAGCTGAAGTATGATGATACAAGGAGATATGTATGATTGAATGGTTATTTACAAGCGCACACTTTCTACTTTCAGAATGGATTTGGAGTGTAACATGGGGAGTCTATATTATACCATTTTCAATTGCAATTTTGTTTTTTCTGCTCAAATGGGTTGAGCAATTTAATGCAATTCGTTCATTGCTTATAACACTTGCTGCGCACCTGTTTTCAATCTTAATTTTTGCTGGTTTTGTAATTGGCATACTTATATTTATTGTTCGTCTAGAATATGTGCCACCTCAAGAAGGTTATTACCAAGAAGGGTGTAATTCTTTAAATGTAACGCTATATGTTGGATTGATTTATGCATTTTTACAGGCACTTTTTTTTCTATTAATTCACAGACGGTTTGGCTTACATCTTCTTCGTGTCATTGCCCTTGTTCTTGTGAGCAATAGCTTAGCTGCGCTTATGGTATATTTATTGCTTCCAAAGATGTTATAAATGCATTGAATAGTGCATAAGATATTTGGTTCTATAGCTTGTTTAATAATAATGTCATGCCGATATTTTCCCTTCAAATAGCGATAATGTAAAAAATCTAACAAATCTATTTTTCAATTAGATATACTATTTACTCGGGAGACTTTTAAAAAAAGGGGCTGGGTATGAAGAGGGCAATGTTATTTATTGTTTTTTATATTTCTAATTCCGTTTTTTCTATGGATGAAGAAAAGCAGGGTCAAAATCAAAAGCAAAAAAAAGTTATCGTTGATTGTATAAAGACACCAGAAACATTAAAAGAAATTTGTGTGTCATATGTTGCTCTTTATATACAAAAATTTAGCGGGACAGATGCATACACGAATCTTGAAGCTGGATGTAAACAGCTTGTTGAAGATAAAGTTACATTGTACAAAGACTTGTTAAAAAGTTTTCCAAAAACATTTGCATATCTTAAGTGTATTGAACCATGCCCAATATCAATTGAAGTAGTGGCTGATAATAAAAAATATCGGGCTGTTGCAAACATAGATGGGACTGTAGATATACAAGAAATAGCTACGGCAAACACTATTGCTACGCTTACAGGGCACGGTGATTGGGCTAAAAGTGCTTGTATGATAAGTGATATAATAGCTGTATCCTCTGCAACAGATAATACAATACGTCTTTGGGATGTAACAACAAAAAAAGAAATAGCAATATTTAGTTGTAGTGACTTTGATATAAAAATACATGGTATTGCAGTTAGTTTTGATCACAAGAACCTTGTTATTTCGTTGGCTGACGGCAGCTATAGAACTATTTCACTTGAGCATATTCTAAATGTATATAATAAGACACATACATTGGTAAATGTTATGTGGATTGAAAAAAGATTACTTGAACAGGAAAAAGAAGAGACAAAAAAATGAAAAAAAACAGTAGATAAAACAATGTTATGAGCCTGTGGGCTGCAGCGCAGCTATATTACATGTGATTGCAATGCCGTAGTGCTGCTTAATTTTTTCTTTAAAGTATTGATAAAAATCAACAATAACGGTTTTAAGTTTTTCATTTTTTTGAAATTGAAGCATTAATTGCATAATTTCTGTTGATGCTGCTGAATGTATGAGGGGTATTGATCCTGCAAAACGATTCATAAATCGCATGGTACCAGGGTAACGGCAATATAATTTTAAAAACGTATGCCAGAGCCACAAATGTCTTTTTTTAATATTAAAGGTTTCTTCTTCAGGGCATATGTTATTGAAACAGTTTGTAACCTGCTGCCATGTGACGTTATAATCACTTATTTTTTCATACAGCAATTTGTCTTCAAATAACTTGAGCGCATGACTGCAATACCGAGTTTTTGGAATGAAATCATATACCTCATGCTTAGCCATATAGAGTTGCCGTTCTCGGTCTACCAGCGCATGTAATAACATCCCAGCCTTAAAAGAAGAGGGCTCATTAATGATATCTCGCCATGTTACGGAATTATTGTGGGTTTGCTCTCGAGAAATTACCTTTAAATAACGAATATCAGGAAAGCTTGTTCCAAGCAGAAATTCATCTTGATTTTTATCGGGAAGTATTTGCAATACTGCCATGGCAAGAAGTATATGAGCAATCGGACCAGCCATAAAAATCCCTTTAATTTTGATGTATTCTTTTCTAGAAGTATATCAAAAGAAAGGGAGATTTTGAACGGTTTATAAGGTTTTTTCTGTATTTTTTTCTTGCATAACAAGAAATTCAGGTTTGTGCTCTTGTAAGCCGAAAGTAATTATTTTATCAATAAAATCCATAGGTTTAATGCCTAGTTCAGCTGCCTGATGGAAAATACAAGTTGCAGGTGTCATACCTGGGAGTGTGTTAAATTCAATAAATACCACACGTTCTTTTTTTGTTTTACTTTGTTTAGCTGTTTGATAAAAACAATCAATACGCGAGTATCCTTTGCAGCCGACTGTTTTATATGCATGCTCTAATGTTTGTTGTATCACGTGTAATGTTTTTGCTGGTAGTGGTGCTGGTGTTTGATTTTCCCCTGCACCAGGTAAAAATTTTTCTTCAATGGATAAAATATCTGCAGATGAAATCGCTTGGCTTGGTGGCAAGGCTTGTGGTGTTTCATTTCCAATTACTCCCACGGTTAGCTCCATGCCGGTAATACATTCTTCTATGAGAGCAAAGCTCTTGGATTTAGAAAATATACTTTCTAGTGCAGGTGCAATGTCCTTTTCATTTTTTGCTTTTTGTACCATTACGCTGCATCCATCATCATTTGGCTTGATAATAATGGGTAAGGCAAATTGTTTCATAATTGTTGCTATAGCAGCGTTTCTGTCTGCAAGCCATTCATCTTTTGCGAGTAATAATGCCTGTGGGGTTTCAAATCCATAACTTTTTAAAAATTGATTTGTTTTATATTTATCCATACACAATGAGCTAGCAAAAACTGATGAGCCATTGTATGGCATATTAAGCATTTCAAGTGCACCTTGTACGCCACCATTTTCTCCGAGACCACCATGTAATCCGATAAAAACAAAATCAGCGATATTTGGTAGATCGGACCAGTTTATTTTCATACCTGGTTCTAAAAGACTTTGAATTTCTTGAGTAGAGTTGCGTACTAATAATTTTTGGTTTATGTGAAATAGCTCCATGTTATTATCAACAAAAATGGGGAGTGCCTCATATTTTTGCGGAGAGAGTTTATAAAAAATATTTCTGCCAGATTCAAGTGCTACTTCCCGTTCGTTGGTGTTGCCACCCATCAATACAGCAACGCGTATTTTTTTTATTTTCATTTTTGCAGTTTCTTTTTCTTCTTGTTTGATAATGGTATTTAACATGCCGTATGTGTGCAAATCAGTTTCGATCAGGTAATTAATTAAATCAGTATGGCTCATATTTAATTCAGCTGCTTCTCTAAATAAAAAGCTTGCTGGGCCCATACCAGAAAGTGAGTTTGGATCAACAATAACAATGCGATTATCTTTTGTGACAAAGCCATCAATGCGGGAGATGTTAGAAAAACCTAGTGCTTTGTTTGCTATAACACATGTATTTTGAATTTTCTTAGTTATTGTTACATCACAGCGCGGCGGGGTGAACTCTCTACACCTACCTGGCATATATTTTTGTTCATAATCAAAAAAATTAATGTCTGAATCAGGAACAACTTCTGTTGGTATAAGCGGGAGCCACTTTCCTGTTTTGTAATCAGTAATCGTGATACAAGAAAATTCCATACCAACCAGTTTTTCCTCAATTAGTACTGCTTGCTGTTCTCCAGGATGAATATGGCATGCATATTTTATTGCTTGTAGTAAGTCTTTCCATGTATGAACAATAGTTACTCCTAGGCTTGAACCTTCTTTATGTGGTTTTACCACTAATGGGAGAGTGATATTTTGTTGTTCTATCTCTTTTTTTAATTTTTCCAAATTATTATCTTTGATTTGCTCTGGATAGCAAACAATCCCATTTGGTACATCAATACCATGTATTTTCAGCAGCTGTTTTTGTATAACTTTATTCATACCAACAGCACTACCAAATATATCGGAGCCTAAATAAGGAATACCGAGTACTTCTAACATGCCTTGCAACGTGCCATCTTCTGCATATCGACCATGCACAGCAATATACATAAAATCTATGAGTGTTTTTAAATTGTCCCAACAAATTTTTTGAGCTTCTGTTGCCAAGCGATGTTCAAAGTCAGTTATCTTTCCGCGATGCAAAAAATGCCAGGGCAAAAGGTATAATGTACCAGAGCGTGTTTGGAAAATAGGGATTACATCATAACGTACTGTGTCTAAATGATCGCATACAGTGCGGCCAGAGTTGAATGATACTTCACTTTCTATTGATTTGCCACCCATTAATACACCGACACGAAGTTTTGTCATTTTTTTCCCTTATCACCCTTTTGCTCGTCCTATGTTTATCGAAGAATATGAGTGTTTGTACACTTCGACAGGATTAATGTAAACGGCAAGTGCACTTTGCTCTATTATTTTTCACCGTTACACTAGTTCAAGTATTGTGAGTATAAAAAGTATTATGATAAAGTTAAAGTATGAACAAAGATAAAAATTTAGTATGGATTGATCTGGAAATGACGGGATTGGATCCACGCAAAGATGTTATTATAGAAATTGCTACTATTATAACTGATAGTCAACTTAATGAATTAGAATTGGGTCCGCATTTAATTATTAATCAACCAAGTGATATATTAGCAAAAATGAACTCTGAAGTTATCCAAATGCATACGAAATCAGGCTTGATTGATGCGGTCAAAAAATCTATTGTGACGGTACAACAAGCAGAGAAGCAAACTCTAAAATTCATAAAAAAATATTGTAGTCCACAAACAGGTCTTTTGTGTGGTAATTCTGTTTGGCAGGATCGTAATTTTTTATTTTATTATATGCCGAGTATTGTGGACTATTTATATTATCGCATTATCGATGTTACAGCAGTAAAAGAAGTTGTTGCCCGTTGGTATCCTAGAAACTTGAATTCGGAGTTTCAAAAAAAAGATACACACCGAGCATTGGAAGATATTCGTGAATCGATTGCTGAACTTAAACATTTTAGACAGCATTTCTTTGTGCGGTAAACTATCTTAAAACCAGCTTAAAGTTTTTTAATATGCACTAAATACTCTCAATGGAGTATTATGTAGTGATAGCTTCAGCATTTACAGTTTTTTCTTGCTGTTGGATAACTTTTTCTTGCTTCTCGAATTGTTCTTGAATTTGTTTCATGATATCTTGAATTATTGCTATAACTTCTTCTTCAGTCTTGCCAGTAGCAATAAATTCATCTCTGATTTTTTTAGCATCTTTATTAAGTACTTTGAGTTCTTCTTGTGCGCTTGAAGCTGTAACCATAATAGTGAGCATTTGATCAAGAACATCAGTAAATTTTGCTACCAAATCTTTCATAGGTGCATATTGTGGTTGCGAGCTAACCGTTTTTACTATTTCATCAAGTTCAATTCCTTTCATGATTTTTTCAATGACTGTATGGTTAAGCAATTCAATTTTTTGCTTATTCATGCCGCGAGTCATCATAGTCATTTCAATAGTTTGCTTTTTTTGTTGAACTTGTTGCATTACAGTATCAAGCTGTGGTAATTCGCGGACAATACTAAATACCTTCAAGCATATCTCAACCAGGCGCTTTTCAAGTATTTGTGCAGCTTTTTCTTGGGTTATTTTTGTAACCTCTGCCAAAATAGTTGTTTGACTAGTAAGTAATGTTATGACTAAAGCACCAGTGGATAATATTTTTTTCATGTTAACTCCTTGCTAAAAAGTGTATATAGTACGCATTGTTTCAAGTATAACAGGCTTTTTTATTTTTAGAAATTGTACAGCGAATCTTAATAATCCATACGAGTAGTTTATGGTGTTAATAATCTATGTATCAAAGTGGTAGTGATTGAGGCTAATGCGTCGGGTTAGGGGTCCAGAAGATAAAGCTTTTATAGTGGGATTGATCGATAGTGTTGAACACGATGCTCATTGTTTCTATAGTTGGTGCTTTGATATAAATAGTACGGCGGTGGTTTTTTTGTATTTTATGGACTAGAGGCTTAGCTGGGCCTAAAATATGAATATCCAATTTTTTTGTTCTTTTTTGTATAACCAATGCATGTGCGATTTGTTGTGACTCTTTTTCAATAATTTGTTCATTTGTGTGTTTTAGTTCAATTTCTACAAGTCGTGTATAAGGTGGATAACCAACACTTTTTCTACTTTCAATTTCTTTACGATAAAATTGTAGATAATCTTGCTCATTAAGATACGCGAATATTGGGTGATTATGCATTGCTTGTACAATCACGGTACTGTGTTCACTTTGGCGGCCAGCACGGCCTGCTACTTGGATGAGCTGCTGCAGTGTTTGCTCGCTTGCTGCATAATGGGGAAAATGTAAATTTAAGTCGGCCCAAATGATACCAACAAGAGTGACGTGTGGAAAATGAAATCCCTTAGTAATACTTTGTGTGCCAACTAATATATCAAGATTGCCATTAGTAAAGTTTGTAACTGTTTGTTGCCATAATTTTTTTTTGCTCGTGATATCAATATCCGCACGTGCAATACGTGCTTGTGGAAATAACTTTTGCAGAATGGTAACCATTTTTTGTGTGCCGATACCTTTTTTTATAAATTCAGTTTCGGTGCAGACAGGACAGGTTGGCAGTAATCTTTTATTATAACCGCAGTAATGGCATGTAAGTATGTCAAAATTATGTAATGTTAAACTGACTGAGCATGAACGACATTCAAAAATAAAGCTGCAACTTTTGCATTGTACAAAAAAACTGACACCACGGCGATTTAAAAAAATAATACTTTGTTGTTTTTTTATCAACCGATCTTTTATTGCACGATATAAGTCCGTGCTTATCCAAAAATGCTTACGTTGTTTTTTGTCACTTAAAAAAACTGTTTTAACATTTGGAAAGTTACCGGCAAATCGTTGTTTGAGTTGGAAAAAATACCAACCACGTGTTTTTACATTGTAAAGTGATGTAATACTTGGAGTGGCCGAACCAAGTAGAATCGGAATATTGTATTGCTGGGCGCGCATGAGCGCAACTTCTTTACTATTTATTTTTGGATGTTTTTTTTCTTGATAACCTGCTTCATGTTCTTCATCAATAATAATTAAACCAAGATGGGGCAGTGGTAGTAGAATTGGCAGGTGTACACCAATAATTAATTGCGGTACAACTTCAAGTGCGTTTTTCCATAATGCACGTTTTTCTGAAGTACTTGTTCCTGAATGAAAGCTGCTGATTGCAATAGCTTCTGGTAGTTCTGCGCGCATAATATTGGTAAATTGCTGAGCAAGGGTGACCTCCGGCAACAAAAGTATAATGCTTTTTTTTTGTGCAATGGTATGCTCAATTAACCTTTTATATACTTCTGTTTTTCCTGAACCTGTTACCCCGTGTAATACGGTTGGAGTATATTTTTGTTGAGTAATGTTTGGTAGCAAAAAATCACATACATTTTGTTGCTCGTAGGTGAGTACAACTTTTTTTTGTTCGTAATTTTTTTTGGTTGTACTTGTCTTTAATAACCGCTTTCTTTTTGCTAAATCTTCTTGCAAAAAGACACGTACCCGTGCAAGCAAAAAATAATATTCTACGTGATAATAATTAGTAACTGATTGTAAAAAGTGATGATATTGTGCATCATCTGGAAATGGCTCAATTTGAACAGCTTCTTTTATTGCATATGTAGCGCGTAGAGGTTTTGCTATGTGTTGTTTGATAACAACCGCTGGATAAAGGGCATTGCGTAAAGGGACACGGACAATTTTCCCATTCAAATTAGTTATATTATGCCAAGAATTTGGCACAGCATATAATAATGGTTTTTGATATCCGTGTAATAACTGTACAGTAATAAACATGTACCTAAAGTAACATGTTTTTTTCCTGCTCGCTATAGGTTACTCTCTATAGAGAGCGAGATTTTGCCAGCGCAATACATTTTGTAAGATGCTTATTAATTTTGTGTGATATACAGTATGATTTCAATTTTTTAATTACCGAATCATATCTTCATCCGTTCGTGCAGTTTTGACAAGTGTAAAAAATACCATCCCGAAAAATTCGGGATGGTAGAAACTAGTTTGTTAAATGTAAAAAAAGTAAGAATATTATTCTAAAATTCCTCTTTCGTTAAGAATTTCATCAAGGCGTTCAAGCGCATTAGCAATACGCATTTTAAATACACGTAATTTTGTTTTAGATTGTAATTCTACAAGATGTTTTTTAAGTGTATTTACTGCATCAAGAATAAATTGAATTCTATCCTCTTGCATGTGTTTACGAGCAAGTGTATCTGTTAATTGATCTAAGTGTAAAATTTTTTCTTGAATGTTTTTTCCCTCTTTACTCATATTTTCCATCACTTTATCCAGTTCTGCGATGTCACGTAAAAAATATGCTTTACCAAGGGGTTTATCTTCAAGCATACGCGCTCGTAGGCCAGTTGTTTTTAAAATTGCTTGGATGCCAAGTTCATGGCCTTCATATTTTTTTGCAAGCGTTTTAATTTCTTGTACAACTAAATCGTACATACCTTTATAAAATGACTGAAATAATGCTTCATATTCTGCACGCTCGGTTTCATCCTCTGTGCTACGTATTTGTTCAGTCAAATATTGTTTGAGGTTTGCTCGCTCTGCATCGGTTAATATGTCTCTGACTGCATACCTAATTTGGCTTCCCGTCATGTCTCCATAACGATATGATGCTTGTATCGCACCTAAACTGAGTAATAATGCTATAGATAATACTATTGTTTTCTTCATGAAAACTCCTTTTTAGTAAAAATATTTATTTGTAACTATACTTATAGTATCAATTTGTATTAATCATTTTCAAGAAAGTTTTAATTATTTTTTTAAAAATTAAATGTTCATATGGTGCATTGTATCGTCAATATGAGCGCTTTTTGCTGTAGGTAGGAATTTTAATTTTGTGATTAGATATAAATATAATACTTATCCTGTAATTGATTGAATCGCTATTTTGAGACATACTTGCTAAATAGAATATTATTGTAGAGGAGCTCAATTGTGTATTACTCCTATCATATGCATACCATTTTTTCTTGAGGTCGTACTGGTCAAGAGTTTTGTGGAATAAAATGAGAGGCAAATGTGAAAATAGATCCTAAAAGAACAGTCTTTTTAATTGATGGTTCTTCATTTTTATATCGCGCTTATTATGGTGTGCGGCCACTACATACTCCTGAGGGTATTCCGGTGCAAGCGGTATACAGCTTTTGTCGAATGATAAAAAAACTAATTGATACTTTTAGACCAGAATACTTAGCTATTGTGTGGGATAGTAAGGGTAAGACAACGCGCCATGACATGTACGAAGACTATAAAGCGACGCGCCAGCCAGCGCCAAGTGATATTTTTGACCAAAAAAAGTATATTGTTAAGTTTGCTAATTTGATCGGTATTACACAAATCGCGCAAGATGGTATTGAAGCGGATGACATCATCTATTCGATTGCGCAAGAGTGTAAAAAAGTAGGTAACACAATTGTAATGATTACGTCGGACAAAGATATGGCTCAAGCGCTTGATAGTAAAACGATTATGTATGACCCACTTAAAGATGAAATGATTGATACTGATGTATTTGAAAAGAAGCACGGTTTTCCGGTAAGCAAATTATCATTTTATTTTGGCTTACTTGGTGATGCATCAGATAATATTCCTGGTGTGCGTGGTATTGGTAAAAAAGGTGCAGCAGAATTAGTTCGTCAATTTGATTCTCTAGAGCATTTGTATGAAAATTTGGATAAAGTTAAAAGTAAACGTGCAAAAAATGCGTTGAGTACGAGCAAAAAAAAAGCATTTTTGAGCAGAGAATTATTTTTGTTACAATATCATCCTTCGGAGCTTACGCAAAAAGATTTGGACTTTGATAAGAATAATTGGCCAAAAGCGCGCTCGATTTTCAAAGAGTTACATTTTAAAAGTTTGCTTAGAGAGTTGGGAGAACCAAAGCGCAGTGCTGAAGAAGTGCTTTCTCAGTACGATTTTAGAGTGATTACAACGCAAAAAGAGCTAGATGATTTATGCGTATTGCTTGAGAGAAAAAAGATTTTTGCGCTTGATACGGAAACCGACGGTGTAATGGCTTTGCAAAGCACATGTGTTGGCATTTCTATATGTATGCAAGAAGGTACATCATATTATATTCCATTTGGGCATACTGTTAACGAACAGCAGTTAAAAAAAGAAAAAGTAGTTGCAGCGCTCAAGCCTATTTTAGAAGATGAACAGTATAAAAAGTATTTGCATAATGCTAAGTTTGATGTACTTGTATTGCACACGCTTGGCATACGATTGCGCGGTGTTGTATTTGATACTATGATTGCAGCGCGATTGGTGGTTCGTGATTGGCAACGGTTGGGATTAAAAAATTTATCTGATCATTATTTTAAAGAATCCATGTTGACTTTTAAAGAGGTTGTTAAAGACAATAAATATAAGCATTTTGGTCAGGTACCATTAAAACTCGCAACGCTATATGCTGCAGCTGATGCGCATCAAACCTTCAGGCTAGTTGCCGTGTTACAAAAAGAACTTAAACAAGAGAGGCAACAAGAGCTTTACCGCTCTATTGAGCATCCACTCATTCAGATATTGACTGATATGGAAATTGAAGGTATCTCCGTCGATGTTGATTTATTGTATGCGCTTAATAAAAAAGTGAGTAATGAATTACGTGTTATCGAAGAAAAAATAAATGCGTTAGTTGAACAGCAATATATTGGGTTGAATTTGAATTCACCAAAACAAATTGAGCAGTTGCTATTTTATGATCTTGGGTTACCGCCGCAAAAAAAGAGTGCAAAAGGTAAGGGGTATTCTACTGATCAAGAAGTTCTGATTACACTTGCTAAATTACATCCAGTTCCAGACTTGATTTTGCGCTATCGCGAATTATTTAAACTAAAAAGTACATACATAGAAGCATTGCCAACATATGTTAATCCCAATACACAGAGAATTCATACGAGCTATTCGCAAACAGTTGTGGCAACAGGACGACTTGCAAGTTCAGACCCTAATTTACAAAATATTCCTGCTGATGGTTCTGGCTATGGCATAGAAATTCGCAGGGCATTTAAACCAAAAGAAGGAAATATTTTTTTATCAGCAGATTATTCACAAATTGAACTACGTGTGCTATCACAGCTTTCAAAAGACAAAAACTTAGTCAATGCATTTTTAAGTGGCCAAGATATTCATAAAGAAACAGCAGCACGATTATTTGATGTTGCATTTAATGAAGTGACTAATGATCAGCGACAAATTGGTAAACGCATTAATTTTAGTATTTTATATGGACTGACACCATATGGCCTTTCAAAAGATTTAGGTATTAGTTTTAAGGATGCTAAAAAATATATTGATAAGTATTTTGCACAATATCCAGGTGTATCTGTATGGATTGAGTCAATTGTAGAGGGTGCAAAAAAAAATGGCTACATTACTACGCATTGGGGTAGAAAGCGATATGTACCGACTATATATGAGCAAAATCCACATTTATTTAGAGAAGCAAAACGTATTGCTATTAATACAGTAGCACAAGGTACTGCTGCAGAGATTATGAAAATTGGTATGATTAATCTTTATGCTGCGTTTAAGAAACATAATCTTGGTGCGCAGATGTTATTACAAATTCATGACGAACTGCTTATTTCAGTTTCTGAACAAGAAAAAAATCAAGTAGAAGAAGTTACTAAAAAAATTTTAGAATCTGTTGTCGATTGGCACATTCCATTGATTGTTACTACTCGTTTTGGTAGTGATTGGAAAGAAGTCACTAAGTAGTTGTTTTTTGGCCACGAGATTAATTATTGCATAACGCAACGGCAATGGTAGCAAGATATATTTATTTTAATTTATGAATATAGTAGAACGATTTTGTACTTATTCAAAGTATTTATGAAAGCACATGGGTAAATCACGAGGATTAATGCATGCAATAAAATCGGCAAAATCTTCGCCACAATAAGTGTTCCAAAACAGTATAACGTCGTTTTTTTTTATAAAACCTGTTTTAATATCGTGTAATAATCCAGCTATTGTTTTACCGGTGTAGGTAACATCAAGTTGAATAGCCGTAGATTCTTTAAAAATGGTTATTGCTTTATGTGTTTGCTTAGTTGGCTGTCCATAACCAGGGCCAATAAAATTGTATGTAATATCTAATTGATCTGCGTTCAGGTCAAGTAGGGGAAAGCTATTATCAAATTTATGTAAAAGGTTATTTGTTTCACGAGCAAGAGCAATACATGCTTGCTTATTGAATCGTTCGGTATAGGTAATTTTTACTCCACGAATTTTAGTTTTGAGACCTGCTACCTGTAAACCAACCAGCAATCCGGCGGCAGTTCCCATGCTACCAAATGGAATGTATAAATAATCAGGTTCTGGTATTAAGTCTTGTTCAGCTTGTTTTTTTAATTCAAATGCAGCATTTACAAAGCCAATAGTACCTAGCGCATTGGAGCCACCAATTGGTACAAGATAAGGAGCTCTTTGTGTTGTTAAATAATTCTCGAGTGCTTTGTTATATAATGCTATTTCGTCAAGTTTTTCAAACTCATATTCACGAGCTTGGGCTTGGTGATAATGATTGAGCAATACATTACGTTTGACCGTTTCAGAATTTGTTTGCGGCTCTAAGTGTAACAAGCAACGCAAGCCACATCGTTGCGCATAAACTGCAGTGCATAATGCATGATTTGAACCGGCACCACCAAACGTAATAACTGTATCAAAATTTTTTTGTTTTGCATCGGCTAGTAAAAAGCTTAATTTTCGAACTTTATTTCCGCCAAATAAACGCTTGCTATATTTTATTATAGTACCAGAAAGGTCATCCCGTTTTATGTACAGGTTTTTTTTATTTACTATTACTTCTAAATTTTTTAAGTGTTCAATTGGTGTAGGAAAAGAGCCTAAGTCAATGTAGGGGCACATGGTGGCAAGTGTAGGGTAAGCATCAAAAAGAGGAAGATATGTATGTACCATACTTTTGACTTCTTTAATTATATAATATACATTGTTTTAATTATAAATAATGAGCAATATTAGACTATTCTTATTTACTCTTTAGTTCCATAACTTATTAAAATTTAGTTGTTGGTATGCAACTGTTAAGTATATAATATAGTATTAATAGGGTTTTAATTCATGAAAAATAAATTTTCTCTTTTAAAAAAATCTTTATGTGTGTTATTAATATTTGCTTGTTCACGTAATCTTCTAGGTATGAATGATAATAGTATACGACCAATAAATTGTTTTGATAAAGTAAAAGAAGCTTTTAACCAAGAATATAAAATAGAGCCATCAAGCCCTCTTGCTGAAGGGTTAAAGTTTGTTGGTGGAGTAGGCTGTATACTAGTCGGTGCTTGTGTAGCTAAAAAAAGCTTT